>DATGRU010000199.1:0-5680 GCA_035303295.1 Paenalcaligenes sp. | reverse complement strand
ACGCTTTGCATGGGTTCAGAGGGTTGTTCTGGACACGTGTCGGAGGCCATAAATACAGCATGGTCCCACTGAAGCTGAGCATTTAGAACGCGCTGGGCTGTTTCTAAGCCAGACGTTTCGGGGTCAAAATCGGGTAAATCTGAAAATCGACTAATGCTTAGCTTGCCGCCGAGTACCTTTTGGTAAAAGTGCATGGCTTCATCGGCATTACCGTTGAATGTAAGGTAGGGGTAGAGTTGCATACTGCTCTCCTAAAAAAGAGAAAGGTTGATGCATCACACCAATATGTGTACGGTGTTCACATAAGGTAGCATACTCAGAAAATAAATAGCAAGTAACGGAACGCAAACAGCAAGGAATGATGAAAAAAGTGAAGCAGGCAAAGGTGCGTACGACCTATAGGCATGGCAACTTAAAGCAAGCCCTGTTGGACGCTGCATTAGAGATGGCCCGCCAGCAGGGGCCCGAGGGGGTTGTGCTACGCGAGGCGACTCGGCATGCTGGCGTGGCCTATAGTGCGGCGTATCGACATTATGAAAACCAGAAAGCCTTACTTGACGCGGTTCGAGTGGCCTCGCTACAAAAAGTGGCGCAGATGATGAAGGCCGAGTTAGCGGCTTTGGGTGCGCCAGCAAATACGGTGGAGTATGCGCGGCAAAGTTTAGGTGCCATTGGGCGCGGGTATTTACGTTTTGCACGGTTTGAGCCGGGTTTGTTTCGTACGGCCTTTGTTTTGCCGTTTGAAATGAAAGAAGGGGAAGATGGCAGCGCTAATGAAGATGCAGAGCAAAACCCTTTTCAACTGCTGAGTATGGCCCTTGATCGGATGCAGGAGGCATGTCTGATTGATCAAAATAATCGTTCTCAGGCTGAGTTTTTGGCGTGGTCGGCAGTACATGGTATGGCGATGTTGATATTGGATGGGCCATTGCAGGCTTATTCCGACGAGCAACTGGAAAACCTGTCCGAGCGGTTGTTGTTGATGGTGGAGCGAGGTTTGCAAGCTTAAAGTTAAATGCTGAACCGGAATAAGGGTAGTGCTACCGGTATGAGGGAAAATCTTGCGCTTTCTTGATGGCTTTGTGTGTTTACGATGCAGAATTGGGTTACCCTTTTAGAACGTTTATAAAGGAGTCCTTTTATGGCACAAGCATCAGCAAGTCACATCCTCGTTAGCACTGAAGAGCGCGCGCAAGAGCTGAAAACCGCAATTGAAGGCGGTGCAGATTTTGCACAACTCGCACGCGAAAACTCCAGCTGCCCGTCCTCACGCCAAGGCGGTGAGTTGGGTTCGTTTGGTCGCGGTCAAATGGTGCCCGAGTTTGACGAAGTGGTCTTCAGCGCCCCAGTAGGCGAAGTTCAAGGCCCTGTAAAAACACAATTTGGTTACCACTTGGTGTTGGTGACCGAGCGTAACGACTAAGTTTCTAGTGCGTTCGACCGAATTGAAAAAGGCGACTTTCGGGTCGTCTTTTTTTATGTCTCGGTGCCAAAAATTTGGCTTTGGAAACAAAGGGTTTGTTCATATATCGTGCCGTGGTATTGGCTGGTAGATTAGACGCTATAGCAGTTACGGGCTGGCTTGTTTTTGATCAGCGATTTTGTGAGTTCTCGTGTGGAGTTTCGTCATGAATTTGTCGGATTTAAAGCAGTTTGGTATTGACCTTGAGTTCCCTTTTAAACCTAAATATGAAAATTACATTGGTGGAAAATGGGTGCCTCCGGTTGCTGGAAATTATTTTGAGAACCTCTCCCCCATTACCGGCAAACCATTTTGCCAAGTGCCCCAGTCGGATGAGGATGACATTAACTTAGCGTTGGATGCCGCGCATGCCGTTAGGGCTTCATGGGGGGCCACGTCGGTGGCTGAACGCTCGGCCGTTTTATTGCGTATTGCCGACCGTATGGAGCAGCAACAACATTTGCTGGCGGTGGCCGAATCCATTGATAACGGCAAGCCCCTACGTGAAACCAGTGCTGCCGATATTCCCTTAGCCATTGATCATTTCCGTTATTTTGCGGGTTGCATTCGTGCACAAGAGGGGGGCATTTCCGATATTGATAGCACGACGGTGGCCTACCATTTCCACGAGCCGGTGGGGGTAGTGGGGCAGATTATTCCGTGGAACTTCCCCATTTTGATGGCGGCATGGAAATTGGCACCTGCTTTAGCAGCGGGTTGCCCCGTGGTAATGAAACCCGCAGAGCAAACGCCCGCCTCAATTCTGGTGTTAATGGAAGTGATAGGCGACTTACTGCCCGCTGGGGTGGTGAATATTGTGAACGGTTTTGGTAAAGAAGCGGGTAATGCACTGGCCACCAGCAAGCGCATCGCCAAAATCGCCTTTACCGGCTCTACGCCTGTGGGCAAGATGATTCTGCGCAATGCTGCTGATACCTTAATCCCCGCGACGGTGGAGCTTGGCGGTAAAAGCCCGAACATTTTCTTTGACGACGTGATGTCGGCGGATGACGCGTTTTTGAATAAAGCGCTAGAAGGGGCCGCTATGTTTGCCCTTAACCAAGGGGAAGTTTGCACAGCGCCTTCGCGACTACTGGTGCAAGAATCCATTTACGATCAATTTATCGAAAAGGTCGTTAAGCGAGTAGAAAGTATTCGCAAGGGTAACCCGCTGGATAAAGAAACCATGGTGGGGGCTCAAGTGTCGCAGGCTCAGATGGATAAAATTCTGGGCTACATCGATTTAGGACGTGAAGAAGGTGCTACGTGCCTAACTGGGGGTGGACGCAATCAACCCGGCGAAGGCTTGGATGAAGGCTTTTATGTCAGCCCCACCATGCTGCTGGGTAAAAACTCCATGAAAGTCTTCCAAGAGGAAATTTTCGGGCCCGTTGCGGCAGTAACCACCTTTAAGGATGAGGAAGAAGCGTTAGAAATCGCGAACGATACGAGCTTTGGCCTAGGGGCTGGCGTATGGAGCCGAGATGGTTCGCGAGCTTACCGCATGGGACGTGGTTTACAGGCCGGACGGGTGTGGACGAATTGCTATCACCTGTATCCTGCTCACGCGGCTTTTGGTGGGTATAAAGAGTCGGGTATTGGTCGGGAAACCCATAAGATGGCGCTGGCGAACTACCAGCAAACCAAGTGTTTGTTGGTCAGTTACAGCGACCAAGCGTTGGGCTTCTTTTAAGTAGGCAATAAAAAGGACGAGCCCACAATATGCGGGGTCGTCCTTAAGGCATTGCAGCGAAGGTATGAATAGGCGGCACGCTTAACGCATGTCGCCTGTACCTTTATGACGTGCAGCGCGAATTACAAGCCAGACAGTTTTAAGCTTGGGTGACGGTTAACGTCTTTGTATAGCAAGTAACGGAAACGGCCTGGACCACCGGCGTAGCAAGCCTGTGGGCAGAAAGCGCGTAACCACATGAAGTCACCGGCTTCCACTTCAACCCAGTCTTGGTTTAGACGGTATACCGCTTTACCTTCGAGTACGTACAAACCGTGTTCCATGATGTGGGTTTCGGCAAAAGGAATCACACCACCGGGTTCGAAGGTAACGATATTTACGTGCATATCGTGGCTCATGTTCGACATGTCCACAAAGCGCGTGGTCACCCAAGCGCCGTTCGTGCCGGGCATGGGGAAGGGTTCGATATCTTTTTCGTTGGTAACAAAGGCCTCGGGCAGAGGTATACCTTCAACCGCTTGGTAGCGTTTACGAATCCAGTGGAAGTTCGCAATTTCATCGCTACGGTTGTGTAAGGTCCATTTAGCACCGGGTGGAATAAAGGCGTAACCACCTTCTTTCATGGTGTGCTGAGTGCCTTCAAGCGTCAGTTCAACCTCGCCACCTACGACAAACAATACGCCTTCGGCTTCGGGATCGGGTTCGGGCTGGTCGCTACCACCACCGGGACTAACTTCCATGATGTACTGAGCGAAGGTTTCGGCAAAGCCAGAAAGCGGACGAGCAATAATCCACAGACGGGTTTTTTCCCAGAAGGGCAACCAACTGGTGACGATGTCTTGCAAAACACCTTTAGGTAAAACCGCATAGGCCTCGGTAAACATGGCCCGATCGGTAAGCAGTTGTGTTTGTGGAGGGTGGCCGCCGGGAGGCGCGTAGTAGGTATTTTCTGACATAGACAAGTCTCGGTATTAGGTAGAGTTGTAGAGAAATAGAAATAAGGTGCCGATGCCATGCTTAAGTGAGGAAGAGGCATGGTGGCACTGCTACTAATACCTTATCGACAAGAGCCTTCATTTACAAGTTAAATGTATTAATATGGGTTATTCGTTTTCTAAATACCCAAGCCATTGTGATGAAGCGTAGTACACATTTACCGTTATTCGATCTGGATTTATTGCGCGCGTTGGCGGTGGTGGCAGAATGCGGTAGCTTTACCGTGGCCGCCTCGCAGCTGCATTCCACGCAATCCACTATTAGCCAGAAAATTCGGCGTCTGGAAGACATGGCAGGTCGTAAGCTGCTCGATCGCAGTATGCGCGGGGTGTATCCCACCGATGCGGGGCTGATTGTGTTGGGGTATGCACGTCAGTTATTGGATCTAAACGATCAGTTGCATCAAACCTTATCTGGGGCAGCGATAACGGTAGTGATACGCCTAGGGGTACCCGAGGATTTCTCCAGTGGTAAAACTATGCGACGGTTGGCGGCGTTTAATCGTCGTCACCCTCACGTAAAACTTGAGGTGAGCAGTGGCTTAAGCTCAGACTTGTCGGCGCGTTACGATCAGGGTGAGTTAGATTTAATCTTGATTAAGCAGCGTCATCACGCACGCGAGGCCATTGCCCGCATGCCGGAAAAAACCGCGTGGGTTGATAGCGTAAAACATCCGGTTTTTCATTTGGACCCGATTCCGCTGGTGGCGTTTCCCCAGCCCGGTGTGTATCGCAATGAAATTATTAATGCCGTAGAAAGCTTGGGTCGTAAATGGCGCATGGCCTTTACCAGTTCTAGCTTAAGCGGCATACAAGCGGCGGTGGCCGATGGTATGGGCATCAGTTTATTGCCACTGCGCGCCGTAACCAGCGATCATGTGGTGTTGGGCAAGGCCGAGGGCTTACCTAGCGTTGATCTGTTTGAGTTGGCGGTATGTCATCGGCCTACCGCCGATCCCATGATTCAGGCCTTGGGGGCCGAGTTAATTGATATGCTCAGTGCTGAATAAACTGAGTTCACGAAGCAGAGTGTAAAACGCATGGATAAGGTGGTAACAGAATGGAGTCTTTACCCCGCGGGTGACCGCTCGCTGGTGGTGACCTTTCATCACCCAGAGTTAGGGGTGGCGAATCAGCGAGCAAGCCGCTTTGCGCGGCATGTGCAGCAGGCCTTGCCAGAAGGGGTTTATGCGGTAGTGCCGGGCATGGAAAGCGTTGCCTTGCATTACGAGCCCGCGCAGGTTTTAGCCGCAGCGCAGGCAAAGCTTGCGACACAGCAATGGTTAAGTCCTTACGCGTGTTTGCATGAGCAAGTAGAGCAGTTATTAACGCAGCCGCACACCACGGCACAGCAGGCTGCGCGAGTGCAACGCATTCCGGTTTGTTACGGCGGCGATTATGGGCCTGATTTGCTGGATGTAGCGAAGCGGTGTCAGCTCGAACCTGAAGCGCTTATCGCACTGCATACACAGCAGCCAGTCGATGTGCTGATGCTAGGTTTTGCGCCCGGCCATCCTTATGTGGGTTTTT
>DATGRU010000198.1:0-4716 GCA_035303295.1 Paenalcaligenes sp. | reverse complement strand
TGCAGGGGCATACGCTTATAAGCTGTATCAAGGTGGCGTTAGCGATCCCGCCGACGGAAGCTGGTATTTACGCTCGCAATTAGATGAGTCGCCCGAAGTCCCAGAACAGCCTGAGCCCCCCGTGGAGCCTGGCCCCGGCACACCTACCCCACCTACAAAACCACTGTATCAAGCGGGGGTGCCGGTATACGAAGCGTATCCACAGATTCTCTTGGGCTTAAACACCTTACCAACGTTGCAGCAGCGCGTGGGTAACCGCAGCTGGGGTTCGGGTACGCAGGTGGATAATACGGCGCTAGATGCAGGCACGGCATCGTCCACTATTGAACAAAACGGTGTTTGGGGGCGCGTAGAAGGCTCACATACTCGCATGTCGCCCAGACGCTCTACCAGTAACGTGCAGTACGAGGTGGATACCGTAAAAATGCAGTTAGGCTTTGATGGACTGCTGCATGAAAACGAGTCAGGTAAATGGTTAGCCGGTATTCAAGCTAACTACGTACACGGTTCAGCCGATATTTGGTCACCGCACGATAGCGACGGCGGTAAGGGCAAAATTAAAACCGATGGGGTGGGCTTTGGAACAACCCTTACATGGTACGGGCACAGTGGCGCGTATGTGGATGGGCAAGCACAGGCCATGTGGTACGACAGTAAGCTGTATTCCGATGGTGGTAAGCGTTCACTGGCACCGAAAAATGAAGGTTTTAGCTATGCTTTTTCGGTGGAAACCGGTAAGCGCACCGCGCTTAATCAAAACTGGTCGTTAACGCCACAGGCACAACTGACCTACTCGAATGTGTCGTTTAAAGATTTTACCGACACCTTTGGGGCTGACGTTAAGCTAGAAAGCGCAGACAGCCTACAAGCCCGTCTGGGTTTAGCCATCGAGCGTCAAAGTAACGATTACGGGGTCAATAACAAAACCAGCCGTTCGCACGTATATGGCATTGTGAACCTGTACTACGATTTCTTGAACGGCACCAAAGTCAAGGTGGCCAACACCCAGTTCACTAACCGCAACGACGAACTGTTCGCCGGTATCGGGGTGGGCGGATCGTACAATTGGAATAAAGATAAATATTCGCTATACGGCGAGGCCTCGGTTAACACGGGCTTAAGCAATTTTGGCGATAGTCGCTCGTATAAGGGCATCGTGGGTTTACGCATTCGCTGGTAAACCATAAAAGAGCCAGATCCCGTGTCAACAGGATCTGGCTTTAATCCAAGCCGAGAAGTATTAGTTTGAGATGCATCCATAATCGATTTAGTTAAAAACAGTAACTTTGTAATCAATTTTGAGCAAAAATCCATTTTTATAATCGTTTTTATGCAAGCGTAATTGAAATTATGCAATACTGCGGGATAAACACCGCATAACTACGCGTAAATGGATTCGCTTATGCCTAATAATGTAGCGCACCCGATCGGGGCAGCGTGGTTGGTTCAAACCTATAAGCTTTCTGTGGTGGGCCAGCTGCCCGTCATAAGCCAAGTTGGACCTAGGCGAACGTCACAGGTTTATGCTGATTACACGCTAGAGACCTACGCTGAAAATATGCGCCCTGCTGATCATGCCGCGGCGCATCTACACTTTCATTTGCGCCATGAAATACCACACCTAGAATTCTTAGCACGCTTATTTAATATTGCAGGTGGCGATTTTATACAGGCATGGGTGAATGCTGAGCCAACGGGGCAATACGCTCGACGCGCTGCTTTTTTATATGAGTGGTTAAGCGGCAATACACTGCAGGTTCCTGATCGCTTAAAAGGCAACTACGTTGATGCGCTGGATGCCGAAAAGCAGCTTACAGCAAGCCCTGAACAGCAACTTAAAGAACCTCGTTGGCGTGTAAATGACAATATGCCGGGCACGCGTTACTTCTGCCCTACTGTCGCTAAAACTGAAGCTCTTCAGCACGCCATAAATTTAGATATTCCACAGTTAATACAGCATTTAAATGACGAATTCGGAAGCGAGCTATTACAACGCGCTTCTATATGGATGACGCTACGTGAAAGCAAAGCAAGTTTTGCTATTGAGGGCGAAGGCGATCAAGCAAAACGCATTGAACGCTTTGCCGACGTTATGGCTCGTAGAACAGGTAGGGGCGACTCGGTACTGAATGAATCTGCTTTGGCCCAGCTACAGCAAGAGATTTTAGGTGATCGGACGACGCTTACACATTTTGGTCCACGCTTATCCCCCGTTTTTGTTGGTGAAACCATTGGCTACCAAGATGTTGTGCATTATGTTGCGCCTCCGGCAGAGGACCTTGCTGCCATGCTAGAAGGGCTGCGCACTTTTTTAGAACGCACTCAAGGCCAATCTCCGGTGATGCGGGCAGCTATCGCCGCTTTTGCCTTTGTGTATATTCACCCGCTGGCCGATGGCA
Source organism: Paenalcaligenes sp. (assembly GCA_035303295.1). Taxonomy (GTDB): domain Bacteria; phylum Pseudomonadota; class Gammaproteobacteria; order Burkholderiales; family Burkholderiaceae_B; genus Paenalcaligenes. Next base: position 2,317 of record DATGRU010000198.1, on the reverse strand, counting down.
ATGGCCGTGTGCACCGTTTTTTGGTGAATGATCTATTGCAGCGCGACGACGCCGTACCTGCTCCCCTTATTTTGCCGATTTCAGCTGTGATGTCCGACGATGTGGTTGAGCGACGTGCTTACGATAAGGTGCTAGATACAATTTCCAAACCACTAATGCAACACGTGCGCGACGATATTAATTTTGCTACCTCGTACACAACGTATCCAGATGGTGTGGTGTCTAACTTACGCTTCACCGCTAACGATGAAGCACAACCAGTATGGCGTTATCCCAATCTACAACCTCATATTATTTTCTTATCCGGCGTTCTACACCGTACGATTACCGAACAAATGCACGAGCAATCTCGGCATCTACGTACACACATACGCGCGCGCCAAGCCGTAAAAGAAGTTGTAGAGATGCCCGATCACCAAGCCGACCGTCTACTTCGTTCCATTGAGCAAAATAACGGCAGGCTTAGCAATGTGCTAAGTAAAGAAATGCCGATACTAAATCGACCGGAAGTTTGGTCAGCTATCGTAGCGGCCGTTAACCTTGCAAAGCAAGAGGAACGCCCTGCTGACCCGAACGTTATAGCGCGATACCATCCAAACCGTCCGGCGGGCGGCGCTTAATATACTAACCAAAGCGTCGTTGATATAGGCTAGTAGGCGAAGAAGCCAGTGGCACGTCAATATCTACAGGCACATCTGCGATCAGCTGAATACCTAAACCGTCGAGATTTCTTATTTACCAAGAAATCCGTACGATTGTGAGGATTCATACAAAAAAACAGGCTAAACCACCTGAGTCCACACGATCATGAGGATAAAAAAAAGCCAGATCCCGCGCGAACGGGGTCTGGCTTTAAATCCCTGCTAGCTGCTGTTAGCGTTACAGGGTTAGCAATGTGCTTCGTTTTTATTGCTGTTTGCGCAGGGGCTGGGCTCGCCGGGTCCGGCGGGGAAGATACCCGACATAACAATAAAGCCCGGTATGCGTTTTACGCGATCGGCCCAGCGGCGAATGGCGGGGTAGTCTTGACGATAAATACCGCCCTCTTCAGACAACATCACGTAGGGGAAGCAGGCAATATCGGCAATAGAGGGGTGTTCGCCTTCGCAAATCCACTCGCGGCCTTCTTCTTCAGCCATCCACAAATGCTCATCCAAAATACGGAATAAGCGGTGTGCGCCTTCACGTGCGGCGGTGATGTCTAGGTCGTAGAACAAGCCGTCGTGCAGGCGTGCTGCGGATGCTGTACCGGTGATGGCGTCAGCAAAGGCCAGCCATTGGCTGATTTCACCCATACGCTGCGGGTTGTCGGTGGGGTACCACTGGCCGCTTTTATCGTATTTACTGGCCAAGTACACCAAAATTGCCTGAGCATCGCGAAGGATAAAATCGCCATCTTTAATCACAGGCAGTTGTCCGAGTGGGTTAATGCGTAAAAATTCGGGCTGCTTGTGCTCCGCTTCGGGGTAAAAGCCGATGGGATGCTTTTCATAGGCTACATCGAGCATGTTTAAAAACAGACGAATTTTGTAGCAGTTACCAGAAAGTTCGTAGTTATATAACGTAATCATTTTGCCACCTATACATCCAGTACCAAGCGTTTGCTTTTGGCTCGCGATACGCAGGTCATAATTTTTTCACCCGATTGTTTTTCTTTATCGTTCAAGTAAACGTCTTGGTGAAACGGCTCGCCTTCCAGTACGGTGACCATACAGGTTCCACAGGCACCTTGCTCGCACGACGAGGGCATTTCTACGCCGTTGGCGCGCAGTACATCTAGGATGGTTTCGCCGGCGTTAACCGTTAAGGTTAGGTTAGAGCGCGCTAGCGAAATTTCGAAGCTAGAGCTGTCATCAATAACGGTGTCGTTGGCAAAGTACTCGAAATGCACGGCATCGTCGGGCCAGCCATTTTCTTTAGCAATGTTGCGCGCAGCCGTTAGCATGGGGCCAGGGCCACACACGTAGATTTGCTTATTCTTCTCGTAAGCACCGATAACCGCGTTCAGCATTTTGCTGGTGGCCTCGGGGTCTAGCCCTAAGTGCTGCTGATGCTTCACACCGGCTTGGGCCAAGCGTTGGTCGAAGGCGACGTGCTCGGTAGAGCGCGCAAAGTGATGCAGGTCGTAATTTAAGCCTTGATGATGCAAGGCTTGCGCCATGGCACAAATAGGCGTTACCCCAATTCCCCCAGCAATTAAGATGGTGTGTTCGGCATCCCGACGCAGTGGGAAGTTATTGCGTGGTGCTGAAATGGCTAACAAATCGCCTTCGCGTACGACATCGTGCATACATTCAGAGCCACCACGCGATTCGGG
>DATGRU010000197.1:0-11052 GCA_035303295.1 Paenalcaligenes sp. | reverse complement strand
ACTTGCTCTAAGGAGCTGGCCGCCCAGAACTCACGTAAAAAGTGCTTGGAACGACGTTTTAGCCGCATCGATAAAAAAGCTTTCACGAAAATCAAATACCAACTGGCAAGTGACATCAGTGCCAACACTACAAATAAGCTTTTACCCACCCAGTCGCTCTGGCCAATAAAGTGCAGCATGCCAGACGATGCGGCCTCTTGGGTCATTACCGGCACATTCGGCGCAGCGTCAACCAGTGCCTGTGCTTCAGGTGCACTAGCACTAACTTGTGCGAGCCCAATGAACACGCTTTGAAGAAGGTCCTGCATCATAAAAACGTCCTATAAAACGAAATCGAATGGAATATCGGCCATCGCACGGTAGGCAATGCCATTTTCTGTATATGGTTTAAATCTGGCTTTACGCACGGCAGCAATCGCGGCCTCATCAAGTCGAGGGTGACCTGAAGACGAACGAATGCTGGTTTCCAGTACGCGACCTTCAGTCGAGATAAGCACTCGAACCACAACACGGCCTTGCTCTCTGCGGCGCTCTGAAGCCCGAGGATAAATAGGTTGAGGTGGGCGACCCAAGTAATTAACTTGCCCAATCACACGAGGACGGTCGGGGTCAATGGCTTTAGCCATTTTAGGCGCACCTACGTTCTCTGGCTTGGCGGTTTGGGTACTGGGTACCGCAGCAGGCTTGGGCTGAGGTTGAGGCGTCGGCTTAGGTTGCGGTTTAGGCTCTGGACGCGGCTCAGGTTTTGGCTTGGGCTTCGGTTTGGGCTTAGGCTCTACTACCGGCTCTGGAATAACCGGATCCTCAACAATCGGCTCTGGCTCTGGCTCAGGTTCTGGTTCCGGCTCGGGTTCAGGTTCTGGCTCCGGTTCAGGCTCTGGAATTGGCTCGGGTTCAGGCTCGGGCTCTGGTTCAACGACCGGTTCGGGTTCAGGCTCAATTTCTGCCTCGGCCAACTCAGGTTCGCCCACTTCCATATCGGGCATTTCAACAAGGCTAACCCCCACCACTTCTTCTAGCGCTGGCTCACCCACCATTTTGGGTTGGTTATGAAGCAATAACGCTGCTAACACGCCGGCGTGCAAACCTAATGCAATCGTCAAACCGGTGGCTTTTAAGAACCAACGTGGTCGATCCGAATAGTTTGTTAGTGGTTGCTGCATAGTTACGGTATAAAAAGAAAAACCCAGCACTGCTGGGTCATCCACCCGCAGGTCAAAATCGGATAATAACAGTAATGCTAACCATTCTCAATAACTTTGTGCCTGCAACTTGTGTCGAATCAAACAAACCAAAGGAGAATAGTAAGAATTAAGAGATAAAGCCCGCAGTCCATAGCTTTTATAGCAGTACCGTAACGTCAGTTTTGCTACACTGCCGCATTGCAAAGATCGCTGCATGAACAGGCTTTTAATAAAAAAGGTGAGCCACATTGACTCACCTCCATTTTATTTATACGCGAAACGCTTTAAATTTACGCGGAATGGCGGTGGCCGTATCGCCCACCTGTAAATTCAAATTCGACCACGTCATTTGATCAAACTCGGCTTCCCACGAACTGTGCTCATTTGGCAAGCTAAGTTCTACACGAACCAAGCCACCCAAAGGAATAATGCGTTCAATATTTACCAAGATGCCATCAGCATGGCGCCCCTCTAGCAAGCGTAAGTCGTGTGGCCGCACAAAGCCCATCGCCTCGCCGGTACCTTCGCCTTGAACTGCATCGCTTAACTCACTGGAAAATTGACCTAAGCTGGGGTCGGCTTGAAAATGCGTCTGACTTAATTTACCGGGTAGGCGATTCGCCGCGCCTAAGAACTCATACACAAAAGGCGACGCAGGTAAATCGTACACATCCTGCGGCCTGCCCTCTTGTTCAACTCGACCTTTATTCAACACCACAATTCGGTCGGCTACCTCGATCGCTTCTTCCTGATCATGCGTTACAAATAAGGTACTAATGTTTAACTCGTCGTGTAGGCGTCGCAGCCAACTACGCAATTCTTTACGTACCTTCGCATCCAGTGCCCCAAAAGGCTCGTCTAATAACAGCACACTGGGTTCTACAGCTAATGCCCGTGCAAGCGCAATACGCTGACGCTGGCCGCCTGATAACGCTGCGGGGTAACGATCGCCCAACCAATCTAACTGCACCAGTTTTAACAGCTCATTTACTCGACGCTTAATCTCGGCCTCGGGGTAACGTTCGCGCTTAGGCTTAACACGTAAGCCAAACGCCACGTTATCAAATACCGTCATGTGTCTAAAAAGAGCATAGTGCTGAAAAACAAAACCCACTTGGCGTTCGCGTGTGCCCACGCTGGCAACGTCGTTACCGTTAATGATGACTTTTCCTTCATCCGCTGTTTCCAGCCCCGCCACGATGCGCAACAAGGTAGTTTTCCCACAACCTGACGGGCCTAACAAGGCGACCAGCTCACCCGGAGGAAAATCCAATGTTACGTTTTCTAAGGCGGTGAACGTACCGAAACGCTTCACTAAGCCTTTAACTTCTATGCTCATTTAATAACTCTCACGTCATCACGGAATGGGTATGGATACAGTCGCTGTGTAGTTTACGCTGAAAACACCACCGTTGTGGCACACGGAAACGCGCTTCACTACGAGGACAATAAAAATGCCAAGACCTTGATGACCTTGGCATTGAATCAGGCGCATTGTCCATATACACATTATGTGCTGGGTTCAGTCTAGCAACTCCGTCCGCTACAAAGAACCACTGATTTTTTGATTACATATAACCATAAGAAATATAGATAATCAACTATGTGCTTATACGTGCTTGTGCGAGGCAACTGTACTTAACTTTGAAACTCGGGCATCCGCACCACTAACCCATCCATTTCGGGAGTGACAACAATTTGACAGGACAGGCGCGAACCCGTTTGCGGTTCATTAGCGAACTCAAGCATACCGCTTTCTTCGCCCTGAGCTTCAGGTAGACGCGCAAACCACTCGTCATCAACATACACATGACAGGTTGCACACGCACATGCTCCACCACACTCGGCATCGATACCCGGCACACCGTTGTACACGGCCCCTTTCATTAAACTGTTACCCGGCTCAACTTGAACCTGATGTGCTGTGCCATCAAATTCTACATAGGTAATTGTTACCATCTTGTCACCCCTTTTATATCGTATTACGTATTAAATGAGCGCTTCGCTAAGCGCTTTCTCGGTATTAGTTAGTACGTCTAAATTGACCTTAGCGGAATTCGCAATGGCTTTACGTGCCACCATAAAATCGCGTGGTGCATTAACGCATTCAGCTGCTATTAAGGTATCACCAGCAAAATGGAATACAGAGAATTGACCGTCTTCTAAGGTGCCTCGCAAAATGGTTCGACTTGACGCGGCGGTTAAGCCTGCCATTTGAATTTTGGTGCTGTACTGATCCGACCAGAACCAAGGTAGCTCAGCATTCGCAACCGGTTTTTCCGATAAACGCAAAGCCACTTGCTTGGCTTGTTCAAGTGAACTGGGCACACTTTCTAAGCGCAATAAATAATCGGCCCCAACCACCGGGCGCTGCGTCATGTCGCCAATGGCTGAAATAGCGGGATGGCTGGTTTGTGCATGCTCGTCAACAATGACACCTGCATCGCACTCTAAACCGGCTTGAATCGCCAATTCGATATTGGGCTGTGAACCAACCCCCACTAACAACGCGTCACACTCCAACACGCTACCATCGCTTAACTGCACGCCCGACACGGCACCGTTTTCTTGCGTCATGCTTTCCAGCTCTGCCCCTTGCAAAATGGTAACGCCCTGCTGTTGATGCAAATCTAATAAATAAGCAGACAACGTTTCAGAACAAAGGCGAGACAGCAAGCGAGGCTCACGCTCTAATAAGGTTACCTTCACACCCAGCAAACGCGCCGATGCAGCGACCTCTAAACCAATAAAGCCACCACCCACAATGACTAAATGCTTACACTGCTGCAAGGTGCTTTTTAATTGGCTTGCATCCTCCATACTGCGCAGGTAATGCACGCCCTTCACACTTGCATCCACATTCGGTAAGGCACGAGCACGCGCCCCACACGCCAGCACCAAGTGATCAAACTTGACTTCAGTTTCGTCGTCTAAGCGCACCGTCATCGTTGACGTATCGATTGCTTCTGCACTACGTCCCAAGCGTAAATCAATTTGTTTATCGGCATAAAAAGACTCGGGCTTCATATACAGATCGGTGGCAGCTGCCTCGCCCTTTAGCCACGCTTTAGATAACGGTGGGCGCTGGTAAGGCGGCACCTGCTCGTTACCGATTAAGACCACCTCACCCTCATAACCCTGCTGACGTAATTGTGCTGCAGCCGTTCCACCAGCTTGTCCAGCCCCAATAATGACAATGCGCTTATTCATATTAATACACCACCACAGAACGAATTGACTCACCACGCTTCATTAAATCGAAGCCTTCGTTAATACGATCCAGCAGCCGAACCAGAGCACCGCTAGAGTGCGGCCCTTGTAACTCTACTTCCTTAATGGTTAACGGCACTCCCGCCTTGCAAGCAACGGCTGCTTTGGTTTTCATTACTGCTTTCCTTATTAATGTATTAAGCCGTCACCAGATCAGCTTCATGCAAGGCTTGAATTTCAGCCCATGCTTTGCGAATGAAGCGTGCTGCGGCTACGTTCTGCTCAAATAAATCGTAACGTGCACCCAGCCCGTAATCCGGCAAATTAATCATTTCGGTCGTGATATAACGAAGCGGGCTTTCAGGGTGGGTGATATGGTAGCGCAATACCTTGCGAATAGCTTCTTTAGAAGGCTCAAGCAAGTACGCACTCCATGGTGAATGCCACTCGCCCTCTTCTGGCTTCAAAATGGGATACTGAATGCCACGTGCAAACTGCCCATCTTCATTTTTATGCCATAAATTAGCGGGCTGATTTGGCGCCACCGTACGCAGTTGCGTCCACTTCACGATATTTTTATTCAACCACTCGTCGCAAAGCGAGTTCTGCTCAAAGGGATCCAGCACCAGCTTGCCTTCGGCTACCAACTCATCCACCCCTGAGAGCGCTAACTCGGCAGGCTGGTTCATTTTGAAGACAACGTGGCTGTAATCCAGAGTGTAGTTAAACGGTACGCCGCGAGCTTGCACCTGATCAGCAATTGTACTGACGCGCAAGAAATCTTCGGTCCACATATTCACATGCAGCTCGAAGCTAGGCTCAACCCCCAACTTCATGCCTTCATCGTAAACATGTAAATAGTGATCCACGATTTCTTGGTCACTTAACACATGCCCATCAGCGTGATGCTTAAAGGTCATGATGTTGTGACACCCAGCCCCGATTTCTTTGCAAATTTGCAGATTATCTAGCAACAGCGCATCGTCTTCGCCTAGACGGTAAAACCAACTTGCGCTGTGCACCGGCAAATCAAAGGTATCAATGGCACGTAAGTATTCATCGATATTTGACCGTAATGCAATACGATCAAAATAATCGAACACACCCGACTCTTTCACCAGTCTGAACTGTTCGTGAATCGATAGCTCTTCTAAGGACACTGGGTTTTCTCGGGAAGAGCGTTGTACGCCCCGCCCATTGCACCCCAACAAAAAAGGCGTAGCCTGAGTATCAGTCGTTTGGCTCATGGTCATTTCCTTAAGCTTCTACTGCTACTTCTTCTTCACGCATATCATCCACCATTTTGCGCATGCGACGCGGTGAAGCATCGATAGCAATTTTGATGGTTCGACGTCCGCGGTATTTCTCCTCGTTGATTTCAATGGCTTCTAAAATAGCCTTATCTTCCGCAAAGGCCTCACGGAATGAGGCAGACAACGCTTTATTGGTCGCTTCATCCGCATGGAAGTTTTTCACGTGCAACCAGTGGTCGATTGAGTTTTCTTCATCGACTGGGGTCATAAAGTGGCAAGCAAAAATCTGGATGCAATTATCTCTGCGCCCTTCAGGTGCTCCCGTACCGGTATCAGCCGAACCGAAGTCAATAATGGCAATGCTCGGTGCGTAGTAATGGTAGTAGTGCCAACGATCGACATTCCCTTTGAAGTTGCCAAATTTTTCGAACAAAGGGATGGGTGGCGCATCAACAATCCAGCGCCATGTCACTAATTTACCCTCTTCTTCTGCATACTGTACGGGCACATCCTCACCTGCTGCATTACCCAGCGTGGTTTGGTGCACAAAGGTAACGTGAGCAGGGTCACATAGGTTATCGGCCAAGCTTAAGTAGTTAGCGCGAATATGCAAGGCATCCCCTTCTACCGAGCTCCATGCGGGGTCGTGATACTGCTCTAAATCAAACACTTTAGACGTATCTGCCAGCTCGGGATCCCCCATCCAGATCCATACCATGCCCATATTTTCATGTACCGGATAGGTACGCACTTTGGCACTAGCAGGAATCATTTCTTGACCGGGAATACGAACACAGGAACCGGCACAATCAAAGGTCATTCCGTGATAACCGCACTCTACCGTGTCACCTTTTAATTTACCCATGGACAACGGCAATAAACGGTGGGGGCAAGCATCCTCCATAGCAACGACGTGTCCTTCGGTGCTGCGAAACAGCACAACGTCTTGCTCAATAATACGATGTGCGCTGAGATCACGACCCACATTGCGGGACCATGTTAAGGGATACCACGTGTTAGTAACGTACTTAGACATTTGTTCCTCCATTGTTGTTTGAGTGTATGCTCAAATATTAATTGAGCAATCACTCAACATCAATAGTATTAACCCTAATTTAAGTGTGTACGCTATAGATCAAAGTCATGAGGCGAATGAGGTGCGATACGTTATGATTAGTAGTATCTATTTTTACAATCAGGCTCACGGTTCGTATCAGCTGCCTGTTGCTTAATTTTTTGCTGCTTATCTACTATGACTTTGCCAACAACAACGAACGACAACACAGAAATTACTTCCCATTCAGGACGTCGAGCGCGCGCGAGCAACACCACCAGTAGCACCATCTTAGACGCAGCCGAATACGTCTTTGCCCGCAGTGGCTACGCTGGCGCCACGGTAAAAAATATCGCCAAACGCGCCGATTGCTATGAAAGCTTGATTTACTACCACTTCGGCAACAAAGACAAACTCTTCGCTGCCGTCCTGAAAAACGTGTATCACAAGCTGATTGAAGCCGAACGCGAATTAGATTTAGACATAAACGCCCCCGAGCAAGCCTTAGCTGAAATCGTACGGTTTATGTGGGGCTATTACCAACGTAACCCCGAACTGATTATTCTGCTTAATACAGAGAACCTGCTTAAGGGCAAGCATCTAGCCAATATTGGCTCTTTAGATGAGTTCTTATCCCCTGCTTTAGCTGTACTGCAAGAGGTAGTACGCAAGGGCATCGAGAAAAAGCTGTTCAGATCCGACATTGACACCGTCGAGCTCTACACCACCATCATGGGGCTGGGTTATTTCTATTTATCTAACCAGTACACGCTATCGGCTTTTTTATCGCGAGATCTGATGGCTAAAGCACAGCGTGAGCGCTGGGAAAGTGTCATTGTGCAAACTGTATTAGCCAGCGTAAAAGCACAGTGATTCGTTAAGCGTGCCATCAAGGCAGGCGGCCTAATACAAAAGCAGGTCACTTTCTCATATGCCTTGAATGCACACAAAAAACCCCGTGTATTTTCTTCAATACACGGGGTTTTTCATGAACAACGGTGAGCTTAGAAGGTGTGTTTAATACCTACACCCACGTTGTTACCGTGGCCACGGTCTGTTACCGAGTCGCGGAAGTAAGCACCATAGAGTTCAGTACGCTTAGATAGGGGATGCTGGTAAGCAACCGCCCATGTATTGCGACGCTCGCGGATTGCACCGGTGGTTTTAGTGTGTGCATAGGAAGCAAGAATTGCACCCACTTGGCCTGTCGGTACACGCACACCGACTTGTCCGCCGTTCAGTTTTGTATCACGACCTGAAATTGCATCGTTTTTGATGTGCTGATACGAACCGTAGACTTTAACAACATTGAAATCGTAAGCAGCACCAGCAATGACAGCCAACTGATTGTCAATATTGTTAGTAATCAAGTCGCCCGCATTTGAGTTGAAGTTCACGCGTTGTACGGCTACGGTAGCTGTTAGTGGGCCGCTCATGTACATCACGTTACCACCCATTTTCTGTGCACCGCTTTCTTCATCGGGGTTACCCGATGCCACGTTCGCTGAACCTCGAGCGTACTGGAAGTTAGCACTTAAGCCACCCATATTAGGCGTGGTGTACAGCACCGAGTTACTCCAGCCGGAGTCACCAATCAACGCTGAACCCACCGGCCCATTTCCTGCATAGGTATGGAAAATACCTGGCGAGAACGTAAATGAACCACCCAGCGGGTTAGTTACCACGGTAGAAATAAAGTAAGGCGTGGTAGTGCGACCAACTACTAAACGACCGAAGTTACCTTCAAGCCCTACGTAAGCACTACGTGAAAACAAGCTATCGCCCTCGAAGCGGCCTTGGCTACCCGTGTTTAGGCGCATGTACCCTTCTAACGCAAAAACGGCTTTCAAGTTATTGCCTAAATCTTCGCTACCACCCAAACCAAAGTATGACGTTTGCATACCACCGGAACGCACCGTTCCTTGGCTTTCACCATCGATAGGACGGGAGCTACCCACCCACGCATCAGCCGTACCGTAAATTTTCAAGGAACTAGCAGAAACTGGCGCAGCGATCACTACTGCTGCTGACGCTAATGCAATCTTGATCGTTGCATTTTTTAATGTAAAAACTGCTGTTTTTTTCATTATGTGTATCCCCTTAACCCTTCATTGTTATGGTTTAAAGGCCTGCATGTTACCAAAATGTCAGTAAGCATACAGACATTGAACAAATAGAACCTGAGTGTGTGGTTTCTTGGAACCTTTACACCTCAGAACAGATTATCACAAAGTACAACATTACTTGCTATATCTATTTTGCTTTATAGCCGGTATACGCCACAAATTATAGTGTATACATAACTTTATAGTGCTTTTATATTATCAGGCTAAACCCTAATTTTAGTGTTTACTCAATCAAACTATGCTTTATACCATTGGCACAGCGGTGAGTTGATATAACTCCGCTTTCCAGCCAGCAGGTTTTTTATTTTTAACCATCCAGTCATAAATAGTGAACACACTATTTTTAGACCAATAAGAAATGCAGCTTAACCGGAGACAAACATGACCACACCAAACGCCTTCAGCTAGCAGTACACAACACTTCTGACAGCACACTTTTAAACAGTAGCAACGTAAATAATTCAGCCCGCTATGTGTAAATTGACTTATAAACACAACGGGTAAGATTCGTGTTGTCAAAAAGCCTAAAACCAAGCGCACTTCTACCGCATAAGCACAACAAGATGTCATCTCAACAACTTAAGACAGTGAGACGACACACAGGAGATAACCCATGAGCCAGTCTTACCCAGCAAGCCCTTCAATTGGACTTGCGCCGGCGAGCACTTCGTCTAATGCCCTCTACAACAAAATAGCGTGGCGCATCATTCCGCTACTCTGTATCTGTTATATCGCCGCCTACCTTGATCGCATCAACATTGGTTTTGCCAAACTGCAAATGCAAAGCGATCTGGGTTTTAGTGAAACCGTTTACGGCTTAGGTGCTGGCTTGTTCTTCATTAGTTACATTATTTTTGAAGTACCCAGCAACCTCATTTTGCAACGCATGGGCGCCAAACTATGGATTGCACGCATCATGATCACATGGGGCATCATTTCCGCCTGCATGATGTTTGTGACCACACCCACTCAGTTCTATGTGCTTCGCTTCCTATTAGGGATGGCCGAGGCTGGCTTCTACCCAGGCGTTATGCTCTACCTTACGCTGTGGTTCCCGTCCTTCCGTCGCGGCAAAATCATGGCACTGTTTTTATTAGCGCTACCGCTATCCAATATTATTGGTGCCCCGCTTTCTGGCTGGATCATGACCGCATTCGACGGCGCACGGGAGATAGCCGGTTGGCAGTGGATGTTCTTGCTAGAAGGCATTCCATCCGTACTGTTGGGTATTGTTATCCTGTTCATGCTACCTAATGGTGTCAACGATGCTAAATGGCTTAGTAATAGTGAAAAGCAAGAGCTGCTTAAAACTCTTGAAGACGATAAAAGTGCCCAAGCGCATTCATCGGTACGCGAAGCCTTCCTTAGCGCTAAGGTGTGGCTATTAGGGGTGGTAGACATCTTCTTAATGATGGCTGTATATGGGCTGAGCTTCTGGCTACCCACCATCATCCGCGAATCGGGTGTTAGCAGCACAGCGCATGTCGGTTTACTTACCGGCTTGGCCAGCTTATTAGCCGTTGCCGCCTTAATTCTGAACGGCATGAGCTCAGACAAACACCGTGAGCGTCGTTGGCATATTGCCTTGCCTGCCTTCATCGCTGGTGCAAGTATTTGGATTAGTACCTTCTTTAGTCTAGACCCTGTCTTTACCGTTATTTTGTTCTCGATCGCAAACATGGGCTTAATGGCTACCTTCCCAGTGTTCTGGTGCGTACCCGGCACCTTCTTGACTGGGCGTGCCGCTGCTGCCGGTTTGGCATTAATTGCCTCTGTCGCCAACTTTGGTGGTATCGGTGCCACGTACATGATGGGCGTACTGCGTGATATGACTCAATCGGCAGAAATCGGGTTGATCATCTTCGCCGTATGTTTGTTCATTGCAGGCTCTTTAGTGCTGCTATTACCTAAACACGTTGTTAACCGTTAATGCCTAACCACTAACAACTTAATTAATTACGACATTTTCGTTTTTTTAAGGTTCGGCAACCAATCGCACGTTCAACACTGCCATAACCGCCCCAGAAGTTGTGTTCTACAGCCTCTGGGTTTTTTTTATTCTAAAAACTGCTTGCAGTAGAGAACCAAGAGCTCATAAAGCTCCGGCCCTCTCGCATAGAGTCGCCTAGCGTAATAAATAGAAGCTCTACGTCCGTAACTAAATACCTTAAATAGCACACACCTAGGCATTGAGCTGAATATGGTCTAGCAACGTAGTAATAGAG
>DATGRU010000196.1:0-16295 GCA_035303295.1 Paenalcaligenes sp. | reverse complement strand
TCGACCGTCGTCGGCCCGGTACATCGCGCCATGTAACGCAACGACAAGAAGCAGATCAGGTGGAAATCTTATCGGGCGTTTATGAGGGCAAAACAACGGGTGCACCCATTGCCTTGCTCATTCGCAATACCGATCAACGCAGTAAAGACTACGGTAATTTATTGGATACCTTCCGTCCGGGGCATGCCGATTACACGTACTGGCGTAAGTATGAGCATCGTGATCCGCGTGGTGGAGGACGATCCTCGGCTCGTTTAACTGCACCCACGGTGGCCGCGGGTGCGATTGCCAAAAAATGGCTTAAGCAGAATTTTCAGACCGAAATTCGCGGTTACATGAGTCAGCTTGGGCCCATCGTGATCCCATTTAAAAGCTGGGACGATGTGCCGAACAATCCCTTTTATGCTGCCGATGCCTCAGTAGTGCCCGAGTTAGAGGCCTACATGGATGCCTTGCGCAAAGAAGGCGATTCAATTGGTGCGCGCATTGAAGTGGTGGCCCAGCAAGTACCTGCGGGTTTGGGTGAGCCCATTTACGGTCGCTTGGATGCTGACATCGCTTACGCCATGATGGGTTTAAATGCTGTTAAGGGCGTAGAAATTGGGGCTGGCTTCGAAAGCGTGTCGCAAAAAGGCTCAGAGCACGGCGATGAAATTCATCCCGATGGTTTCGGTAGTAACCATGCGGGTGGCATTTTGGGCGGAATTTCTTCTGGTCAGGATATTCGCGTCTCCTTAGCAATTAAGCCCACCTCAAGCATACGAATTAAGCGCGCCTCAATTAACCAGCTTGGCGAAAGCGTAGAGGTTCAAACCTTAGGCCGTCACGATCCGTGTGTTGGGATTCGGGCTACGCCTATTGCTGAAGCATTATTAGCGATCGTATTAATGGACCAAGCATTACGCCAACGTGCGCAATGCGGGCATTGGCAACCTTAGAAGGACACTAAGCTCATGACTAAACGATTTGCTTTTAAGCGTTATGCAGCCGTTGGCGTATTAGGTGCGTCATTGTTAGCAGGGTGTGCTGCAGTTAATACCACGTCAGGCGGGGCGGTGGGTGTAGAGCGTAAGCAGTATATGTCCAGCTTGGTCTCTGAAACGGAATTGAATCAAACCGCCGCACAGCAGTATGCGCAGATGATGAGTCAGGCGCGCAGCCAAGGTGCTTTAGATGTTGATGTGGCACAAACGCAGCGGGTGCGAGCGATTTCTCAGCGTTTAGTTAAGCAGGTGGGGGCGTTTCGCCCTGACGCAGTGAATTGGGATTGGGAAGTTCATGTGTTGCGTTCAGATGATGTGAACGCGTGGTGCATGCCAGGCGGAAAAATGGCCGTCTATACCGGTTTAATTCAAAAAACGAATGCTACCGACGACGAATTGGCGGCGGTCATGGGGCATGAAATTGCCCATGCTTTGCGCGAGCATTCCCGCGAGCAAGTATCCCAGCAAATGGCTACTAGCTTAGGGTTGTCGGTGCTTTCTGCGGTGATTGGTAACGCAGCGGTTGGCGATTTAGGCAGCTCTTTAACCGATGTGATGTTTAATTTGCCGAATAGTCGTACTCATGAAATCGAAGCCGACCGCATTGGCGTAGAGCTAGCGGCACGGGCTGGTTACGATCCGCGGGCCGCCATTTCCTTATGGCAGAAAATGGCTCAGTTATCGGGTAGTGGTGGTACCCCTGAAATTTTATCGACGCACCCCTCGCCACAGTCACGTATTGCCGAGTTGGAAGTGGCTGCAGAACAAGTTATGCCGTTGTATCAGGCTGCAAGAAAGTAGGGTGGTGGTTTAAAAGCAGCCCACTAGCTCGAATCAGCCAAGGCTTAGGCGTTCAGCTAAATTTGACGAGCCCAAGATGTTGGATGGATAGCCCATCCCAGCATCTTGGGTTTTTCGTGGTTTAGCGATAAAAACACAATAGCCTAGCAGCATAGATACTAGTATACATACTGGTCTTGTCCGAGTATTACAGAGTGGCATAATAGGAAATAAGAGTAGGTAAATTAGCCTTAGAGCTATGTTTTTAAAGAGATATCACCATGGCAAAAACCTTATATGACAAATTATTCGATGCGCATGTTGTGCATCAAGAGCCAGATGGTACCTGTTTGCTGTATATCGACAGGCATCTGTTGCACGAAGTGACTAGCCCTCAAGCATTCGAGGGGCTACAGCTGGCTGGTCGTAAGGCTTGGCGTATTAATGCCAATCTTGCCGTGGCCGATCATAACGTGCCGACTACATCACGCAGCGAAGGCATTGAAGATCCTATTTCACGCTTGCAAGTTGATACGCTGGATGAAAACTGTGAGAAGTTCGGTATCACGCAATTTCGCATGAATGACCGACGTCAGGGTATTGTGCACGTTATTGGCCCAGAGCAAGGAGCCACGTTGCCGGGTATGACCGTTGTGTGCGGTGATTCACACACTAGTACACATGGTGCAGTAGGCGCATTGGCTTTTGGTATTGGTACATCCGAGGTTGAGCATGTTTTAGCGACTCAAACCTTGTTGATGAAGAAAAACAAAAGCATGCTGATTCAGGTCGATGGAAAATTGCCATTCGGCTGTACAGCTAAAGATTTAATTTTGTACATCATCGGCAAAATCGGTACGGCTGGGGGTACAGGTTACGCAATCGAGTTCGGCGGCTCCGCGATTCGCGCCTTAAGTATGGAAGGTCGCATGACCATCTGTAATATGGCCATTGAGGCAGGCGCGCGTTCCGGTATGGTAGCTGTCGACCAAACTACCATCGATTACTTCGTGGGTCGTCCTTACTCGCCTAAAGGTGAATTGTGGGATCAAGCGGTTGAGTACTGGAAAACATTACATACCGATGAAGGCGCAAGCTTTGATCGCGTGATCACCATTAACGCTGCTGAGGTTACACCACAGGTAACGTGGGGTACGTCTCCAGAAATGGTGTTGCCTGTTGATGCGAAGGTACCCGATCCCGATAAAGAAAAAGACAGCGTGCGCCGTGACGGCATGATTCGTGCCTTAGAGTACATGGGCTTGCAGCCTAATCAGGCTCTTACCGACATCCGCATCGACCGCGTATTTATTGGCTCCTGTACCAACTCACGTATCGAGGACTTGCGCGCAGCGGCTGAAGTAGCTCGTGGCCGTAAAGTGGCATCGAATGTGGTTCAGGCGATGGTTGTTCCCGGTTCTGGTTTGGTTAAAAAACAAGCAGAACAAGAAGGTTTGGATAAGATTTTTATTGAAGCTGGATTTGAATGGCGTGAACCCGGTTGTTCCATGTGTTTAGCCATGAACGCCGACCGTTTAGAACCCGGAGAGCGCTGCGCTTCAACGTCTAATCGTAACTTTGAAGGGCGTCAGGGGCAGGGCGGACGTACGCATTTAGTCAGTCCAGCCATGGCAGCGGCCGCAGCGGTTGCTGGCCATTTCACTGATGTGCGCAATTTTAGCTAGGAGTCCATAATGCAAGCGTTTACAACTCACACAGGTTTAGTCGCTCCCCTCGATCGCGAGAATGTGGACACCGATTTAATTATTCCTAAGCAGTTTTTGAAATCGATTAAACGTACTGGATTTGGTCCGAATTTATTCGATGAATTGCGCTATTTGGATCACGGTGAACCCGGTATGGACAATAGTAAGCGTCCATTGAACCCAGACTTTGTGCTGAACCAAGAGCGTTACCAAGGCACGTCTATTTTGCTTGCACGCAAAAACTTTGGTTGTGGTTCAAGCCGCGAGCATGCGCCGTGGGCTTTGCTGCAGTATGGTTTTCGCGCCATCATCGCACCGTCATTTGCTGATATTTTCTACAACAACAGCTTCAAAAATGGCTTGCTGCCGATTGTGCTGTCCGAGTTAGAAGTGGCACGCTTGTTCGACGAAGTGCGTGGGTTTGTAGGTTATCAATTACGTATCGACCTAGAGAAGCAACTGATCACTACTCCTGAAGGGCGTGAAATTAGCTTTAGCGTTGAAGACTTCCGTCGTCAAAGCATGTTGCAGGGTTTGGATGAAATCGGCCAAACCTTAAGTAAAGCCGACATGATACGGCAGTTTGAAGCCGATCGTCTTGCCCGTCATCCGTGGTTGGCTGGCTCAGCTAACGGCTAATTTATTATGTATAACGCGGGTTTTTCACAACCCGCATTTTTATTTATTTTTCTGATGTGTCAGAATGACGTAGATGCATTTCTGATACGAGTTACACCATTATGACAACACAAATTGCAGTATTGCCGGGTGACGGCATTGGTCCTGAAATTACTGAACAGGCAGTTCGCGTTTTAAGCGCTTTAGGTCTGGATTTAAAACTGGTTAATGCCCATGTGGGTGGCGCGGCCTACGATGCGCACGGTCATCCCTTACCACCTGAAACGCTAGAGTTGGCCAAATCGTCTGCTGCGGTGTTGTTTGGTGCAGTCGGCGATTGGAAGTACGACAGTCTGGCGCGCGAGTTGCGTCCAGAACAAGCTATTTTGGGTTTGCGTAAAGCCATGGGCTTATTTGCAAACTTCCGTCCTGCTATTTTGTATCCCCAGCTAGCCAGTGCTTCCTCGTTGAAGCCAGAAGTGGTGTCCGGATTAGATATTCTGATTCTACGTGAGCTAACCGGCGATATTTATTTCGGTCAGCCCCGTGGTGTACGCACATTAAGTGAAGGCCCGTTTGCAGGCGATCAACAGGCTTACGACACCATGCATTATGCAGAAAGCGAAGTACGCCGCATTGCTCATGTGGGTTTTCAAGCGGCACAAAAGCGTAATAAAAAACTGTGCAGCGTGGATAAGGCAAACGTACTTGAAACCTCGCAGTTCTGGCGTGACATCATGATTGATGTGGCTAAAGAGTACCCCGATGTGGCACTTAGCCATATGTACATCGATAATGCAGCGATGCAGTTGGTGCGTGCGCCTAAAGAATTTGACGTTATTGTGACGGGTAATCTGTTTGGTGACATACTTTCTGACGAAGCTGCAATGCTTACCGGCTCTATTGGTATGCTGCCGTCGGCCTCGTTAAACGAGTCCAAACAGGGCTTGTACGAACCTAGTCATGGCTCCGCTCCCGATATCGCAGGGCAAAACAAGGCTAACCCTCTCGCTACCATTTTGTCAGCTGCCATGCTGTTGCGTTACAGTTTGGATCAGGATGCCTTAGCAACCCGAGTGGAAAAAGCCGTTGAGGCTGTATTGCAACAAGGTTTACGTACTTCGGATATTTATCAGCCGGGTACTCAGCTTGTTGGCACATCCGAGATGGGCGATGCGGTGCTTAAGGCGTTAAACTAAAGTTTGCCAGTTTTTAAATTTGTTTCTATTAGGTGGTCTTCATGACAAAAGCGGTTGGCTTAGTCGGTTGGCGCGGCATGGTGGGCTCAGTCCTCATGCAGCGTATGCGCGATGAGAATGATTTTTCATTGTTTGAGCCTGTTTTCTTCTCTACCAGCAACGCGGGTGGTAACGCGCCAGCTTGGGCGCAAGGGGCGGGCCCATTGCAAGATGCTTTCGATATTGAAAGTCTGAAGAAATTACCGATTATTGTTAGCGCACAAGGGGGTGATTACACCACTAAGGTATACCCACAATTGCGCTCTGCCGGATGGGATGGTCTGTGGATTGACGCAGCCAGCACCTTACGTATGGATGACGAGTCCATTATTGTGCTGGATCCCATCAACCGCGATGTGATTGATGCAGGCCTAGCCAAGGGCATTAAGCAGTTTATTGGTGGTAATTGCACCGTAAGCTGCATGTTGATGGGCTTGGGTGGTTTGTTTAAGCACGATCTGGTCGAGTGGATGACCTCCATGACGTATCAGGCAGCGTCAGGCGGTGGGGCTCAGCACATGCGCGAGTTGCTAACCCAGTTTGGGGTGATTAATTCTGCAGTGAAACCCTTGCTTGATGACCCTGCTTCAGCCATTTTAGACATTGATCGTGGCGTACTGCAGGTACAACAAGATCCTGCACTAGCCCAGCAACACTTCGGTGTGCCGCTAGGCGGTAGCCTAATTCCTTGGATCGATTCCGATCTGGGTGACGGCATGTCACGTGAGGAATGGAAAGGTGGTGCGGAAACCAATAAACTATTGGGCCGCGACACGAGCAATCCGATTCCTGTTGATGGCCTGTGTGTGCGTATTGGTGCAATGCGTTGCCATAGCCAAGCACTTACCATCAAATTGCGTCGTGATGTTCCACTCGACGAAGTGAACCAAATTATTGCTGAAGGGACGCAATGGGCGAAGCTGGTACCTAACGAACGTGAAGTTACGATGCAGCAGCTTACACCCGTAGCCGTAACGGGCACCATGGATATTCCCGTGGGTCGCACTCGTAAACTCGCTATGGGGCCAGAGTACCTAAGTGCTTTTACGGTAGGTGACCAGTTGTTGTGGGGTGCAGCTGAGCCGTTGCGCCGTATGCTGCGTATTGCGCTAGGAGAACTCTAGATGATTCAGCGCCGCTTTCGTTCATTGGCGCTCAGCGCGTCTTTTATGCTCGTTATGGCGGCGCTACCTATGGGTACTGCTCAAGCTTTTGAAATAGGGCATGCTCGTGTTGTATCGGCTGCATCCGAACCATTACGTATTCGTGTGCAGCTGCATAACGTCCAAGATTACTCAGGTCTACGCGCTAATTTGGCTCCTGTAGATCAATGGGCTCAATATGGCTTAACGCCTCCTGCGAATGCGTCCAGCATCACGGTGCGCGTGGACGCACAAAACTCAGCGCTGCTTATCGAGTCACCGCAGGGCAGTGAGCAAAAAATCATCGATTTATTACTTGATGTGCTAAGCCCACAGGGCAGTCAGAAGCATCAAGTTAGCGTCTTCAATGCGGCGGCGATGTTAACGCCCACGCTATCATCCCCAGCGACAGATTCTCATCCTGAGAGCGCAGGGCTGGGTGATAGGCAGGGCACACCCAGCACCGATTACGCTTCAGCGCTTACCGTGCAGCGCGGTGACACCTTAAGTGCGCTAGCGCGTCGCCACACGCCGCAAGGGGTTACGCAGTTTCAGTACATGGCGGCTTTGCATGCGCTTAATCGCCAGCATTTTACGCATGAAAACATGAATATGATTCAAGCAGGTAAGCGCTTACAGCAGCCTAGCTTGGAACAAATTCAACAGTTTAGCGATGCCCAAGCGCGACAGATTTTTAGTCAACAGGCGCAATGGTTTGAAGGCTATAAGGCCTTACGCGCTAGCGGCAAGGCGGCCCATTTAGCCGCGGCAGAGGCCTCAGAAGGCTTAACGCAAGCTGCACCTGCAGCACCAGTCGAACAGCCTCAACTGGGTGATCGACTCGAACTTAGTCAAGCAGATACGGCTGCGGTGGCGGCTGATGCAGCTGTTAGTACTGCAGAACAGTTAAAGCATACAACGCAGCAAGTGTCCCAGTTGGAAGATAATTTAAGTAATTTAAGTCAGGCACTGCATGCGCAAGGTGAAAGCGCTAAAGATTTAGTGCTTGATGGGGCGCGCGAGCTGGGTGTAGAGTTAGGGCCTTTATCGTCTTCAGCCGATCTAAACTCCCCGTCGGCTGCTTCAGCTAATTCGTTGACCAATGGAGCCACATCCGAGCCCAATGCTTCGGAAGCGCTCCCTCTTAGTAAGGCAGGAAAAACGTTGTCTTGGATTCAAGAGCATATGCTCATCGTGATGGCATCGCTATTGGTGCTATTGGTGGTGATTACGGTATGGATACTTCGTCGAGCCAATACCAGTCGTGGTGACATGGAATCACCTGCACCTGTCAGCCCCGATATGGTTCGAGAAAAACTTGAAAAAATAAATCTCGACCTCGATGTGCCCCCCTCAGATGAGCCACCTAAGCCCCAAGCATAAATAAGGTTAGTTAGTCATGTATCGAGTGGCATTGGGGCTGTGTTATGACGGCAGCTCATGGCATGGTTGGCAGCGCCAACCTAGCGGTAAAACCATTCAAGACCAGCTTGAGCGTGCCTTATCGCAGTTTCTCGATCATCCTACTTTAGTTACGTGCGCAGGCCGAACCGACGCTGGGGTGCATGCACTTAATCAAGTGGTGCATTTTGATACGACAGCTAAACGTAGTACAGAGTCTTGGGTGCGGGGGTTGAATGCCTTGTTACCCAGCAGTATTTCAGTGCAGTGGTCCCAGCTTGTTAGTGATGATTTTCATGCTCGATTTTCGGCGCGCCAACGCACCTATTTCTATGTGCTTCGGCAAGATCGGGTGCGTAGTCCCTTATTACATGGCAAGGTAGGCTGGGATTTTCGGCCACTTGATGTTGAACGGATGCGTGAAGCAGCACAGCAGCTTATTGGTGAGCATGATTTCAGCAGTTTTCGCTCCTCCGAGTGTCAGGCTAAGAATCCGGTACGCGATCTGTATACGCTTGATATACACGAGTCAGCAGGTTTTATATTATTCCGCTTCGAAGCCAATGCTTTCTTGCACCACATGATTCGAAACTTAATGGGTATGTTGGTGTATGTTGGATCCGGGCGCATGACAGTGGAAGAAATTGCGCCCTTGATGGCTCGCCGCGATCGTTGTTATGCGCCGCCTACTTATATGCCCGATGGCTTATATCTATCTCACGTGCAATATAGTAGTGAGTATGGTCTACCCGAGTTAGATCCCTTATTGTTATTACGTCAGCACTTGGGGCCATGGTGCTTTGCTGGACAATAGTACGGATGTAGTCCGACCCTGCATTCGTTAGTGGGTCGTTGGTAGTATAATGGCGCACTTCCCAAGCTAGTAGTGGGCTCTTCGCGGTGTGTTATTGCGTACACTGCTTTCGTTCTTCATTACGAAAACACTATGTCATTTTTATTATCTTTGTCGCGCGCTATCGATAGGCTAAACAATGCCATCGGTAAGTTTGTGTCGTGGCTCACCTTGCTAGTCGTACTAATTAGTGCGGGTAATGCAGTGGTGCGTAAAACCTTCAGTATCAGCTCTAATGCGTGGCTTGAGTTGCAGTGGTATCTATTTGGTGCCATCTTTTTGCTGGCGGCTGGTTATACCTTTTTGTATAACGAGCACGTACGCGTGGATGTCTTAGCGCAGCGCTTTTCGCGTAAAACCCAAATTTATATCGAGATTGCAGGCGTTATTTTTTTCTTGCTGCCGGCATGTATTTTGGTGTTTTGGTTGTCGTTGCCTTATTTTTGGCAGTCCTACGCCACCTTAGAGCAATCATCGAATACAGGCGGATTGATACGTTGGCCAGTTAAAGTGCTTATACCCATAGGCTTTGGTCTGCTTATATTGGCGGGTGTGTCCCATTTGATTAAATCAGTTGGTTTTTTACTGGGCCGCTGCCCCGATCCGCTTATTAAAGAAGAGGCTGAGGAAACTGACGACGTTAGAGAGCAAATTCGTCAACGAGCTGAAGAAAAAGAGCAAGAACACCTTGCAGCAATGCGTCAAAAAGAAAAGCAAAAGGATCAATTATGATGGAGCTATTAATCGCAAACTTGGCTCCCATCATGTTTGTGAATTTAATTGTATTTTTATTATTGGGCTTTCCTGTTGCCTTTACATTGGCGGCTATTGGGATTTTATATGGCCTAGTTGCTATCGAGTTTAATTTGATGCAACCGGCTTTATTTCAAGCGTTGCCGCAGCGTATTTTCGGGATTGTTGCCAACGATACGTTGTTAGCTGTGCCGTTCTTTACCTTGATGGGTTTAATTCTCGAACGCTCAGGTATGGCCGAAGACCTGCTTGATACCATTGGGCAGCTGTTCGGTCCTATTCGTGGCGGCTTGGCGATTGCGGTTGTATTGGTAGGGGCGATGTTGGCTGCCACAACTGGGGTGATTTCAGCCTCGGTTATTTCCATGGGCTTAATTTCCTTGCCCATCATGCTGCGTTATGGTTACGACAGACGCTTGGCTAGTGGGGTTATTGCAGCCTCGGGTACCTTATCGCAGATTGTTCCGCCATCCATCGTACTGATTATTCTGGCTGATCAATTAAATCGCTCCATTGGTGACATGTACCGCGGTGCGATGTTGCCAGGTCTAATTTTGGCGAGCTCTTACATTGCTTATGTCGTTATTGTTTCGCTGATTAAGCCACACAGTGCGCCTGCTTTGCCTGAAGAAGCACGTGTTTATGTAGAGCCAGACGGAAGCCGTGGATTACGCTCGCTAGCAGTCCTTACTATGATTGCAGCGATAGTCGCTTACTTTGGTACCCAATATTACTTCCGTGATTTGAGTCAAATTCCAATTGATGAGCATGTCGTGGTGTTCCTCATGGTGTGGGGGGCTACAGCATTAGCCGCTGCACTCATTAACCGTTACTTGAAGTTGGGTTTGTTATCGCAAATAGCTGAGCGTGTTACGTTTGTGATGATTCCGCCGCTATTTTTAATCTTCTTGGTATTAGGTACGATTTTCATCGGTGTGGCCACCCCAACCGAGGGTGGGGCGATGGGTGCTGTCGGTGCTTTAGTGATGGCAGTAGCACGTCGCAGTATGAGTTGGAAGCAGTTGAATCAGGCCATGGTATCCACCACACGTTTATCGTGTTTTGTGGTGTTCATTTTAGTAGGCTCAACCATTTTTACCCTTAGTTTCCGTGGGGTTGACGGGGATCTGTGGGTCGAGAGCCTATTAATCGACCTACCGGGTGGCGAATGGGGCTTTTTGATTTTTGTCAGTATATTTACCTTTTTATTGGCCTTTTTCCTCGACTTTTTTGAACTGGCTTTTATTATCGTGCCCTTGTTAGGGCCCGTAGCCGACAAAATGGGTATCGACCTAATCTGGTTTGGGGTGCTCTTGGCGGTGAATATGCAAACGTCATTTATGCATCCACCGTTTGGGTTTGCGCTATTCTTTTTGCGATCTGTGGCACCTAAAGAAGATTACATCGATAAAGTTACAGGTAAGACGATTAGACGCGTTACCACGGGTGAAATTTATTGGGGCTCGGTGCCTTTCATCGTGATTCAGTTGCTGATGGTTGCAGCGGTGCTGTTATTCCCTGGTATGGTTACACACTATAAGCAGAGTGTGGTGTTGGTTGATGAGTCTACAGTCGAATTCGGTACTGAGAATGTCTATGGATCAGGCTCCTTAGGCGACGACTTTTTCAATGCAGACGATGCGGGTGCTGCATTCCAGTAACCAAATAACGAAGGAGTGACGATGTCGCAAGCTCGGGTACGAGTTAAATTATGTGGGTTTACACGTGAAGCGGATATTTGCGATGGTGTGCGTCTCGGAGCAGACGCCATTGGCTTGGTGCTTTATGAAAAAAGTAAACGCTATGTAGATATTGACGCGGCTACACGCTTGCGGCAAAAAGTGCCCGCCTTTGTTTCCTGTGTTGCTTTATTCGTGAACCCAGAAGCCGACTATGTGCGTCAGGTGTTGCAACAGGTGCAGCCCGATCTACTTCAGTTTCATGGCGACGAAACGCCTGATTCTTGCGATGCGTTTAATCACCCCTACATTAAAGCGTTCAGGGTAGGGGGGCCATCTACCAGCACCTCCGAGCAGGTATTAGCGCAATGCTTGCCTTATCGTCAGGCTAAAGGCTGGTTATTCGATAGTTACAGTCCTGATTACGGCGGCACAGGTGTACGTTTTGATATCAACTTACTTCGCGACGTGCTAGAGCACAGCCGCCAAAGCGGTCAGGCCATTATTCTAGCCGGTGGCTTAAGTGGTGCGAATGTGGCTGAAGCTATTCGGGCAACTGGCGTGTTTGCCGTGGACGTTAGCAGCGGTATTGAAACAGCCCCCGGGCAAAAGCACGAGGGAAAAATGCAGCAGTTTATCCATGCGGTACAACAGGCTAACTAGCTCAAGGCGTGGTTTTAGTTAATAAACGTGACGCATTGCTGTATTTAATTCCCTTTTGATGGTGCCATGGCCAGTTTCAGTATCGGACCTTTAGCCTTTAGCCTACCTGTTTTTCTTAGCCTGCTTTCGTTGGTGGCGGTGCTGGGTTTTGCTTTTTTATTCGAACGTCTTTACTCAGTGCGTATTGAGCGTTCTCTTTGGTTGATTGCTGCAGTTGGCGTCGTCGCGGGTCGCGCTGCCTTTGTAGCGCAATATTGGGCTTTATATCGTTCTGATTTTTTCGCCATCATTGATATACGGGATGGCGGTATGTTGTGGCAGTGGACACTTTTTGGTATGGCTGTAGCGATGCTGCTAGTGTTGCTTAAAGCCCAACGCGTCGTACGAAGAGGTATTGGTGTTGCAGTCATACTGGGTTTGGCCGTGTGGGGTGTAGGCCTTGCTTATTCAACACTGCAATACGATGCCTTAGATCCCTTGCCTGCATTGCGTTTAAGCAGTGTCGATAAGCATATACACGAGCAACCACGAATTCCCGCCGAAGTAGATCTAAGCCATTACGTGGGTAAGCCGGTTGTGCTTAACCTATGGGCAACGTGGTGTCCCCCTTGTCGACGGGAAATGCCTGTTTTCCAGACGGCGCAGCAGCATTATCCCGATGTGCATTTTGTCTTTGCGAACCAGCGTGAAAGTACCGATCAGGTGCTTGAGTACCTACGCTCACAAAATTTAAGCCTGCATAATTTGCTGCAAGATAATCAGGGTGAACTGGCTCGTTTCGCTCATAGTAATGGTCTGCCTACAACGTTATTTATTGATGCGACAGGCAGAGTGCTATCTATTCGTATGGGTGAAGTATCAGCCGCTAGCCTAGCTCATCAGTTGGAACGCATTCGTTAACCTATAGCATATTGCGTATTTGTTTAGGCTTTAAGGCCGTTGGGCTTAGGCGTTTTGTTTTCCAATTTAGCGGCATATTGGTTAGCCAGTACTGCACATGCCATTAATTGGATTTGATGGAAAATAATTAAGGGCAGTAAAGCCGGCCCAATCGTTGCACCGCTAAACAGCACTTGTGCCATGGGCACGCCAGTCGCCATACTCTTTTTTGAGCCACAAAATACGATCGTTACTTCATCTTCGCGACTAAATCCCAGTCTTCGTGCTAGCTGTGTAGTTAGGTACAGCATCAAAAACAGCAAAGCAAAGCAGACAGCGGTAAGCATTAACAACGCGTTTACGGGTACGGTTTGCCATAGGCCTCCTACCACTGAAGCACTAAAGGCCGTGTACACGACCAATAAAATTGATGTTTGATCGACATTGCCTAACCAGTTACGGTTACGTTCAATCCAATGACCAATTAATGGGCGCATTAAATGGCCCACTACAAAAGGTAATAGCAGTTGCACGCTAATTTTAATGACAGCATCCATGGTGTTAGCGCCACCTGCATCCGCATCTAACATTAATTTTAGTAATAATGGAGTCAGCACGATACCGATCAAACTGGATGCAGAGGCACTGCAGACGGCTGCAGGTACATTGCCCTTAGCAATCGAGGTGAATGCAATTGCTGATTGCACGGTTCCTGGCAACACACATAAATACAGCATGCCCACGTATAGCGGAGCCCCGAGCAAGGGAAGTAATAGCGGCTTAGATAACCAACCTACCAGTGGAAACAGCGCAAAGGTGCAGGCAAACACCAATAGATGCAATCGCCAATGCATAATGCCTGCAAGAATCGCGCTACGCGATAATTTAGCACCATGAAAGAAGAACAGTAGGGCGATAGCGAAATGCGTTAACCAGTCGAAAATAACAGCCCCTATGCCATGCGCCGGGAAAAAGGTAGCTGTTAATACGACCGCTGTAAGGATGAGGGTGAAATTGTCAAAAAGAAGACGCAGTTTTTGAATCATGAAGAAAACAGGTGCCGCTGACTAAGAAAAGGCAGAATTTTACGCCGGTTTGACTAAGAAGTATTTTTGTCTCGATAGCGATCAATAAAATTATGCAAAATCTGTCGCGCTATGGGGGTGTTCTTAAATTGTGACAAGCTATGATCGGAATCCAGTTCCAACGCTTGCTCGGGGGATAAGCGCCCTAGTAAGCAGGCTTGCATAATCTGCGGGGTAAATTCGGGGTGAAACTGCACAGACAGAGCATGCTCACCGTAACGTAATATCTGGTGTGGGTCCATTTGGCTAGCGCCCAGTACGGTGGCATTGGCTGGTAGAGAGCTAACCGTTTGCATGTGGCTAAGGTGTGCCAGAAAGGGGCCCTGTATGTGGCTTAGTAGAGGGTCTTGCGCTGCGAGCGGGCTTGGGTCAACACTAAAGGTGCCGAACTCACGACCGACGTTTAAATTACCCACTGTGCCCCCTAAAGCTTGAGCCAACAGTTGGTGACCATAGCAAATACCCAACAATGGTACGTTTTGATCGAAGGCGTATTTTAACCACTCGGCCGTACGCATGCTCCATGCTTCGTTATCGGTCACCATAGCCCATGAGCCACTAACCATTACGCCGCTATACTGCGTGGCATCTGGCATGGGGTGGTCGTGCGCAGCAGCCGGATTAAAGAATTCGATAGGAACTTGATGGGCCAACTCGATTGCTTGACTAAACCAACGTCGCTGATCACCCACTCGCTGGGTAATGTCGATGGGTGGCACGCCTGCCTGAATGAGTAAAAAAGGACGCATGGTATATAGAATCAAGGTCTAAATAAAGAGGCGGTGGTTACACCTGCAACCAGTGTAATGATTGAAGCTATCACATCTAAGCGAGTTCAGGCTAGTACACCATAGTAGGGCACTTATTGATGCTGTAGCATGGCAGGGTTACACTTTATGTTCGTGTAGCTATGCATTCATGCATAACAATTAGGAATTTAAACAATGCCATCATTTGACGTTGTGTCGGAAGTCGACAAGCATGAATTAAATAACGCGGTAGACCAAGCTAACCGCGAACTCAGCAATCGTTTCGATTTTAAAGGTACGAATGCACGTTTTGAGCTTAATGAGTTCGTGGTAACTCAGTTTGCACCCAGCGCGTTTCAATTAAGCCAAATGCTGCCTATATTACGTACGCGCATGGCTGCACGTAATATTGACGTGCGTTGCTTGGACGAAGGGGCAGTTCAAGAGAACTTAGCTGAAGCTCGTCAGCCAATTACAGTGCGACAAGGCATAGACCAACCTACGGCTAAAAGTCTAATTGCGAAGTTAAAGGCAGCGAAGCTAAAGGTAGAGGCACAAATCAACGGCGATAAATTGCGTGTTAACGGTAAAAAGCGCGATGATTTGCAGCAGGCTATCGCTTTATTACGCCAAGTCGATATTGAACTACCTTTGCAGTTTGAAAATTTCCGCGATTAATGGTGTAACGCTTTGCGCCTTTTAAGGGCGCAAGCGATAACCACTGCGAAAAATCCATGCAATGGTGGCGATGCAGATGGCCAAGAACAACACAATCATGGCTAAGCTAAAACCGATACTCACGTCGGCAATACCGTAAAAGCTCCATCTAAAGCCACTGATCAAATAAACCACTGGATTAAATAAGCTAATGTTCTGCCAGAAAGGCGGCAACATATCGATGGAATAGAAGCTGCCGCCTAAGAAGGTTAACGGCGTAATAATTAGCATGGGTACTAATTGCAGCTTCTCGAAGTTATCAGCCCAAATACCAATAATAAAACCAAACAACGAGAAGCTGAACGCGGTTAAAACCAAAAACGTTAGCATCCAAAATGGGTGGTCAATGCTGAAGGGCACAAAAATACGCGCTGTGACTAAAATAATTAAAGCCAGTAGTATCGATTTTGTGGCCGCCGCGGCAATAAAACTAAAGGTAATTTCCCAGTACGAGACGGGCGCTGACAATATTTCATAGATGGTTCGTGAAAAACGTGGAAAATAAATACCGAATGAGGCGTTAGAAATGCTGTGAGTTAATACAGAAAGCATAATTAGCCCAGGCACAATAAATGAACCGTAGCCAATGCCCTGAACCTCGCTAATGCGAGTACCAAGCGCTGCGCCAAATACTACAAAATAAAGGGCCGTGGAAATAACCGGAGCCACAATGCTTTGCAATAATGTCCGACGGGTACGAGACATTTCAAAGGCGTAGATGGCTTGCATGGCGCGCAGGTTCATCATTGTTTCTTCTCCATCAAGCTGACAAAAATGTCTTCAAGTGAACTGCGATGTGTATCGACGTCGCTAATCACGATCCCAGCTTGCTCTACCGTATTCATAAGATCGATAACCGATAGGCCGGTTTGCTCTTTAGCATAAACATAGTGTAGGGAGCTGCCGTCTTCACTGAGTTGCAGCCCCAACTGCGATAGATGTTCTGGAATACTGTGTTGGGGGGATTGCAGATGCAACGTAAGCTGTTTCTCGCCAAAGCTTTGCATAAGCTGGTGTTTTGGCTCCACCAATAACAACTCACCGTTTTG
>DATGRU010000195.1:0-3701 GCA_035303295.1 Paenalcaligenes sp. | reverse complement strand
GAGGCTGAGGTGCCCTATGTGCATCGGGTGTTAGCGCAAGCCTGCGCAGCAACCGAAACACAGCCTGCTTTAGCGTGGAACGTGGCGGTAGGCCGGGCCTTATCCGATTGGCCGATGGTCAGGGCAGCCCTTGCTTGGCTGCAGGCCTTGGCGCAAATGGGTCGTTATCAACAGGTAGAGCCCGAGGTGTTAGGTGCTGCACTGTTGGCGGGGGCGTGTGCGGGCAGTGTAGAGGAAGCTGGGGCCCGTGCACAAATTGATGCGATGTGGCGCCACGACGATAAATTATGGGTCGGGGCAGAAGAGTTTCAAGCGCTTTTGTTAAAACACACCCCTTTGTTAGCGCCTGCATGGGAAACGGCGCTACACACCTTGCAAAGTATGCCTACGTATCAATCGCCAGAACACTGGGCGGAGGCCATACGTTTGGTGTTAGAGCAACTGGGTTTTCCGGGTCAAGAATCCATTGATAGCCACGGCTATCAGGTAATGGAAGCTTTTGATGCCGCGCTAACGCAGTTTTCACGACAAGCTCCTGTGTTGAACGATCTGGGTTTGCTGGCGGCACATCGAGTGCTTAGCCGTTTGTTGCGCGAAACCTTGTTCCAGCCACAGCGTGATCCACGTTCTCGGTTGGATGTGCTGGGCTTTTTAGAGGCCGAGGGCGGACAGTGGGATGCGGTGTGGATGCTGGGTTTAACTGACGAAACCCTACCTGCTGCGGTGAAGCCCAACCCGTTACTTCCTCACAGCGCCTTGCGCCGCGCGAATGCGCCCCGAGCTACGCCCGAGCGCGAGTTGCAATGGGCGCAATTGTTATTCAAGACCTTAAGCAGTAGCGCGCCCGTATTGCGTTTAAGTTATCCACAGTATCAAGACGAGCAACTGCTACGTCCCAGCCCGCTATTGGCACCTTACCAGCACATTGAACTTGATGAGGAGCAACACAAGGTTGAACCTGCCGAGCTGGAAGAGCTTGATGATCACAGTGGGCCACTTTTAACAAAAGATGAACGTATTCGAGGCGGGGTCAGCGTGTTGGATACGCAAGCCCGTTCGCCATTATGGGCTTTTGTGAAATACCGACTTGGCGCAAGCGACCTACCTGATTACGCGTCCTTAAGCGATCTGAATGCACGTGGCTTGTTCCTGCATCGGGTAATGGAGCTGTTATGGACTCATTGTCCTGAACGCAGCCAGCAGGGGTTGGCTGAATGGGTAGCAAACTTGGGCGTAAAGGGCGTGCTGCAACCCCTAATTGAGCAAGCGGCTGAGTTAGAGCTTGCGGCTTACAGCGAACGATTACGTGGGCTTGAATGTGAACGTGCGCTTGCGGTGCTATCGACATGGTTAGCGTTCGAGTTATCTCGCGAAGCATTTACTGTTGTGGCATTAGAGACCGAGATTCGTTTTACGCACCAGCACTTGAGTCTACCGATGCGTCTTGATCGCATTGATCAGTTGGCCGATGGGCGTTATGTGGTGTTGGATTACAAAACCTCGCTAAATCGCAGTGAGCCGCTTGATGAGTGGGTGCGTGAGCGACCGATCAATTTGCAATTACCGCTGTATGCTGGCCATTTGCTTGGACAGAATGAAGAGGTGGGGGCTGTTGCTTTGGCGTGGCTAAGTAGTCGTGGCTCAGGGGTTACGGGTTACGCTGACACCGATGTGGTGCTGGGTGATGTGCGCAATCGCGATAGCGATAAAAAACGCAGCGATTTATTACCGTGGGCCGATCAGGTGCAGGCATGGCAGCATGCTATACGCGCGTTGGCCGATGAGTTTTTGCAAGGTCAGGCGGCGAATCAGGTGTGGAATGAAAACGACCTGAAGTATTGTGATGTATTGGCGTTCTTGCGCCTGAATGAGGAGGCGTAAATGACACTAAAACAGCCTAGTGATAGCCCGGTACGTGCTCGGGCCATTGATCCTACGCATTCTTTTTTGGTGGAAGCGCCAGCGGGCTCGGGTAAAACGGAACTGTTAACAGACCGTATTTTAGCCTTGCTGGCCACTGTCGAACGCCCCGAAGAGGTAGTGGCGATTACCTTTACCAAAAAAGCCGCCGCTGAGATGCATGCCCGTGTGTTGGAAAAACTCGCTTCTGCGCAGCAGCCCCGCCCCGAAGAAGCGTATCGGGTTCGCAGTTGGGAACTGGCCCAAGCAGCCATGGCGCGAAATGCTGAAAAAGGGTGGGACTTATTAGCCTACCCTGCGCGTTTAAGTATTCGTACGATTGACTCGCTGTGCGCGCATTTAGTGCGGGCGATGCCGTGGGTAAGTGGTTTGGGTGGTATGCCCGGTGTGGTGGCCGATGCAGAACCTTTATATTTGCAGGCGGCAGCTGACACCTTAGCGCTCGCTGACGAGTATGAAGAAGTGGCACACCTATTAGCGCATGTGGATGTGCATTTGGCCACGGCCCAAGAGCTTATCGCGCAAATGTTAGCCAGTCGAGACCAATGGCAGCCGGTGTTAGCGGATGCGCGTAGCATCGCGGATATTGAACACAACCTTGAGGCGATTGTTGAAGCGGAGCTGCAACGTTTAGTTGCTGCAATGCCGTTAGGGTGGGCTGATAGCTTGGCCCCCTTATTGCGTTTTGCTGCCGACGAGTGCCAGCGTCAGACTGGCGCAGGTGTGCCGGACATCCAAGCGCTGCTTGATTGGGACGGCACACCTTTTGAGCCCAGCATCGATTACCTGCCACTTTGGCATGCCTTAGCCGATGCGCTACTAACGAATGATGGCAGCTTACGTAAGCGCATTACCGTGAAGCAGGGCTTTCCGGCCAAGACGCCGCAAAAGGCAGCCTTTGAGGAATGGTTAGGCGGCGTGGACCCCAATGCCCCTTGGGTAAGTGGCCTAGCTCGCACCCGCAATTTGCCTGAAGGTTACGATGCGCAGCAGCTTGATATATTGGTCAGCCTAATTAAGGTGCTTTGGTTGGCCAGTGCGCAACTGCACGTGCATTTTGCCGAACAAGGCGAGGTAGACTTTATTGAGATCGCACAACGCGCACTGCAAGCATTAGGTAATGCGGATGAGCCCAGCGAGCTATTACTTAAAATTGACCGCTCTATTCGCCATTTATTAGTGGATGAGTTCCAAGACACCAGCCTAACGCAAATCGAGTTACTAGAGCGCCTTACCTCGGGGTGGGAGCAAGGCGATGGGCGAACGGTGTTTCTGGTGGGCGATCCGATGCAGTCTATTTATCGCTTCCGCAAAGCTGAAGTGGGTTTATTCCTACAAGTGAAGCGGCAGCGGCGTTTGGGTGACGTACCCTTAGAACCTTTGGCTTTAAGCAATAATTTCCGTTCACAAGCGGCCTTAGTAGAGTGGGTTAACGCGGCAGGACAACACTTGTTCCCGTCGTACGACGATAGCAGTTTGGGGGCGGTTAGCTACAACCGATCCGAGGCGTTTCAGCCCAATGCTGAAGAGCCAGCCTTTAGCTTTCACCCCATTTGTTTAGCAGACGATGAACAAGCAGACGACGACACACAGCAGCGTCAGCTTGAGCAACTATCTCAAGATAGGGTGGTGGCCCTATGTGACGATGCTCTGAACCGTTATGCAGACAGTAAGCATCCGGTGGCTATTCTGGTTCGGGCGCGCAGTCACCTTAAACAGGTGGTGCGTGAGTTGAGTCTAAAAGGGATAGCGTGTCGGGCCGTAGAGCTAGAGCCACTCGA
>DATGRU010000194.1:0-4926 GCA_035303295.1 Paenalcaligenes sp. | reverse complement strand
TACTCCCTAGCCTGCGCAGCGTGGGGGCAGCCCTTATCCTTGGCTGCGCAAGTCTCTCGGCCAACGCACAACAAGATAATACTAGCGCTAACACCACCGCGCTTAACGAACAACCCAGCAGTACACAAGAAGGCAGTGCCGCACCAACTCAGGCGCTAAGCGATCCTTTAGAGGCCTTTCCAGAAGCTGAAAAAGGCTTTACGCGCCATGTCATTCAATTGCCTATTGGTAATTTTGAGAATGACCTGCGTATCGAGCTATTACCGGGCAAAGTCGAAGAAGTTGATTGCAACGCCACGCACTACGCCGGCGAAATCGTCGAAAAAACGTTGGATGGTTGGGGCTATAACTACTACCTTTTGCCCGAAGTTAAAGGGCCGGTATCCACCATGATGGCGTGCCCCGATGACAGCAAACGACGTCAATTTGTTCCCGTTAGCAGTCCCGGCTCATTGCTTCATTACAATAGCCGCCTACCCGTCGTGGTGTATTTGCCAGATGGCTTCGAACTACGCTGGCGTACTTGGGTAGCCACGCCCGTTATTAGCGCCCCGCCTTACTAAACTACGTTTCATCCGTCACTGTTTTCTCGCTCTCCGCCGTTTTGCGTTTGACGGCGGAGTTTTTTATAGATCTTTAGGTTGAATTAGGTTTCAGCACGCACAATGATCATTGCTATTTCCACGTTATTTGTTTTCCAGCTATTAGGGGAAATTGTTGTACAAGCTTTAAATATTCCCTTACCCGGGCCACTAGCTGGCATGTTGTTATTATTTTTAGCCTTCGTCATTCGCGGTGGTGTACCCATCGAGCTTGAACGTACTGCTAACAACCTCTTGCAGCATTTAATGCTGCTATTTATTCCTGCTGTAGCCGGTGTGATGCTGTACTTTGATCGGGTAGCAGACGAATGGGAAGCCTTTGTTATTGCCAGCATCGCCGCCACGGCCATCACCATTATCGCAACAGCTCTCGCTCTGAAATGGTTTCTACGCAACGCTGATTCTGAGGAACAAGAATGACCGATAACTTCTTCAGAATCTGGGTGTTTCTCTCTGAATCGCCCCTATTGTGGCTTAGCGTAACCTTATGTGCCTATGCTCTGGCATTACACATTTATCGTGCAGCAGGCTCTACACCCTTTTTACTGCCTGTATTAACGGCAGTGATCATGATTGTGGCCGTTCTAATGGTCACTGACACCCCCTACCCTACTTATTTTGAGGGGGCTCAATTCATTCACTTCCTCGTTGGGCCTGCTACGGTTGCGCTGGCTATTCCGCTATATGGTCAAACCCGCCAATTGCGTCGCCACTGGAAACCCATATTGGGCGCGTTGCTTATTGGTACCTTTGTAGCGATGCTCTCTACTGCTTTAATCGCTTGGGCACTGGGCGGTTCTGACGACATGATTATTTCGCTAATCCCCAAAACAGCCACGATGCCTATTGCCATGGCTCTGGTCGATCATTTTGGTGGGCAGCCTTCACTTTCAGCCGTATCAGTAGCCATTACCGGTATTGTAGGCACCATTATGGCCGGCCCAATTTTGCAAGTGCTAGGAATAAAAAGCCCCATTGCTAGAGGCTTTACCATGGGCTTATCGGCTCACGCTATTGGTACCGCTCGCTCTATTCATATTCATGAGACGGCCGGTGCCTTTGCGGCGCTGGGCATGGGCTTAACCGGTGTAACAACGGCAATTATGATGCCCATGATTATGTCGTTATTGCGGGCAATGAACATATTTTAAGATTATGTTCTTTAGTGGTGCGGGCGGGTTCAGCCGTTTTCTAGCGACAGAATATCCCGCCGACGCCACCACAGCAGCACTAACCCAGGAATAGCGATCAGCACCGTTAATAAAAAGAACGCAGGCCAACCATAAGAATTCACCAGCAGTGGTGTAATAGGACCTGCCAAATAGGTACGACCCACAGCCGACAAAGCCGATAACAACGCAAACTGCGTTGCTGAAAACTGTTGCTTACATAGCGCCATTAATAAGGCGACAAAGGCTGCTGTACCTAAACCACCACAAAGGTTCTCTACAGCAACCACCGTGGTCATTAACCACAAGCTAGTCGGGCTAACCGCAAGCAGCCAATAACCAAAGTTTGATACCGCTTGCATCACGCCAAATAGCATCAACGAACGGTACAAACCCAGCTTAGCCATTAACGAGCCGCCAATCAGGGCGCCAATAATAGTTGCCGCTAAGCCAAAAATTTTATTAACCGACCCCACCTGACTAACACTAAACCCGGCGCCACGAATCAAAAACGTGGTGGATAATGCCCCGGCAAAGGCATCACCCAGCTTATACAACACAATTAACAATAAGATGGTGATGGCTTCAGGCCGCAAAAAGAACTCGCGCAGTGGTTCAATAACTGCCTCTTTTAAGGTTCGCGGCGCCACACTGCGTACCTCGGGCTCGGGTGCGATCAGGGTCGCAAAGGCGCATAAACCCATAAAGGCGCCCATTAACACATAGGTGTTATGCCACCCCAACCAGTGATCAGCAATGACTAAAGCCAAACCACCTGACACAATCATGGCAAGACGATAGCCCAGCACCTTCAACGCCGCACCAGCCGCACGCTCCTCGCTACGCAGCACATCGGTACTGTAGGCATCGAACGCGATATCTTGGGTGGCAGACATAAAGGCCACCAACACCGCTAAAGCGGCGATGATGCCTAAATGGCTTCCGGGGGAAAATAAGCCCATGGCAGCGATTAAAAGTGCCAAGACAATCTGCGAGACAAACATCCAGCCCCGTCGCCGCCCCAAAAAAGGAAAGGCGAAACGATCTAAAAAAGGTGCCCACAAAAACTTTAAGGTGTAGGCCGACCCAACCAGTGTCAGAAAGCCGATTTGCTCTAAGCTAACCTTCTCGACCGTTGCCCATGCTTGCAAAGTGCCACTTGTTAAAGCCAACGGCAGCCCACTGGCAAAACCCAATACAAGTAATGGGAAAACACGTGGGCTTGCATAGATAAAAGACACAGTAAGGCGGCCGAGTAAAAATTAAAGCTGATAAGGGGACTGAAAACGATAAACCGCCAATCGACTGCGCAAACTGGGCAGCAATTTCACTTCAGATGTACCCGAAAAGCCCGCCTTATCGGTAATTTGCAAACCTAAAGCTGTGGCTAAATCTTCGAAGTCTTTGTACGTACACAAATGAATATTGGGTGTGTTGTACCACTGATAAGGCATTTCACGAGACACAGGCATGCGTCCCGCTAATATGGATAAACCGTGTGTCCAGTGACCAAAGTTAGGAAACGAAACAATACCATAACGTGCCACCCGCGCCATTTCCCGCAAAATATGCTCGGTGTTCAGCATCGACTGCAAGGTTTTAGATAGCACCACCGTATCGAACTGCTGATCACTAAACAGAGCCAAGCCTTCTTCCAAGTCTTGTTGGATGACTTGTACGCCGCGACGGGCGCACTCTACCACCGATTGGGGGTGTAATTCGACCCCCATTCCTGACACGTTACGGGTATCACGCAGGTAAGTAAGTAGTTTGCCATCGGCGCAACCCAAGTCCAATACGCGAGACTCTGGTTGGATCCAAGAGGCTATCCGTTTTAAGTCGGGACGATGTTCTAAACTTACCGGTTCCATAGCTAACGCCATACTCATGCCAAAACCCCCGTCGTGCGCGCACGTTCACCCAAGCCCAGTGACATGGCTATCTGATCATAATAGCCCTGCACCACACCGTGATAGCGTTCGTCATCCAGTAAAAATGCATCGTGCCCATGGGGGGCATCGACTTCAGCATAGGTTACGGCACCACGGTTTTTTAATAATGCTTTCACCAACTCACGCGACTGCTCTGGGGAAAAACGCCAATCGGTGGTGAAGGAGACCACCAGAAACTTGGCCGTGACATGTTCAAGGGCTCTGGCTAAGTCGCCCCCGTGTGCACGAGCTGGGTCGAAATAATCCAGTGTGCGGGTAATTAACAAATACGTGTTGGCATCGAAATAGGTGGAAAACTTATCGCCCTGATAGCGTAAGTAGGACTCTACCTCGAACTCCACATCGTAGCCGTAGCGATAATCGCCATTTGATTCCGGTGCACGTTGTGTACGCCCGAATTTTTCGGCCATCACCGTATCGGATAAATACGTAATGTGGCCAATCATACGCGCTACCGCCAAACCGCGACGCGGCACGGTGTTATGCGCGT
This sequence comes from Paenalcaligenes sp., assembly GCA_035303295.1. Lineage (GTDB taxonomy): Bacteria > Pseudomonadota > Gammaproteobacteria > Burkholderiales > Burkholderiaceae_B > Paenalcaligenes. Next base: position 713 of record DATGRU010000194.1, on the reverse strand, counting down.
AATAATTACCGTTGTGGAACTCGGGATCGGTAATAATGGCCCGACGCGCTACTTCGTTAAAGGCAATATTTTGCGCTGTTAGTTTTGGCGTACTAGCAATAACCACACAGTTTTCTACCCGATGCGGCAAGCTAATAGCCCAACTTAGTGCCTGCATGCCCCCTAACGAGCCCCCCATTACCGCAGCGAATTTAGCAATACCGAAATAATCGGCAAGCCGAGCTTGGGCATTGACCCAATCTTCCACTGTTAGCATTGGAAACTCAGCGCCCCACGGCTGACCGGTATCAGGATTCACGCTGGCTGGGCCAGTAGAGCCAAAACACGACCCAATATTGTTCACCCCAATCACAAAAAAGCGATCGGTATCCACCGGTTTACCGGGGCCCACCATGTTGTCCCACCAACCGACATTTTTGGGATTATTGGCATCAATACCAGCCACGTGATGCGACGCATTTAAGGCGTGACACACTAACACAGCATTGCTGCGATCGGCGTTAAGGCTGCCATAGGTTTCCACACTTAGCTCGTAGCGCGGCAAGACCTGACCGCTAGCCAAATGCAGAGGCTCGTCGAACGCAATAAGTTCTGGAGTAACAAGACCGACCGAACCCTCGGGAATGGAGGTGGCCGTAGCGGATGTGGCCGATTTAACGGCCTCGATAGAATGAGTACCCATAGGGACCTCTTTAGCTGGATTTATGGAGCGC
>DATGRU010000193.1:0-7032 GCA_035303295.1 Paenalcaligenes sp. | reverse complement strand
CATGCTTTGGATGTTTCGTCGTACCACATCCATTCCCACACCACGCCCCGAAATATCGGTAACCTGCTCGGCAGTGGAGAAGCCCGGAGCAAACAACAGTTGCCACAACTCCTCGTCTGGAATGTTCTCGTTCGTGGTTAGGTTCTGCGCCAACGCTTTTTTAAGAATTTTTTCACGATTCAAGCCGCCGCCATCATCGCTAATTTCGAGTACGATGTGCCCGCCCTGATGTTGCGCTGAAAGCGTTAGCGTACCTTCCGGGTCTTTACCAACAGCCTGACGTTTCTCGGGCAACTCAATACCGTGATCGATACTGTTACGCACCAAATGGGTTAGAGGATCAATAATGCGCTCGATCAAACTTTTATCTAACTCGGTGCTTTGGCCTTTAGTAACCAGACGAATTTGTTTACCCAAGCGAGCAGCATTTTCACGTACAACCCGAGGGAAACGACTAAAGACATAGTCCATAGGCATCATGCGAATGGACATAACAGACTCTTGCAAATCACGCGCATTACGTTCTAGCTGCTCAATGCCATTCAGTAAGCGATCGTGAACAACCGGATCTAAAGTAGAGGCCGTTTGCACTAACATTGCTTGAGTAATCACAAGTTCGCCGACCAAGTTGATAATTTGATCGACGCGCTCTACCCCAACCCGAATACTGCTTGACTCGCTACGTGATGAGCTGGCTTTACGCTGAGCTTTAGCTGCGGGCTTATCCGATTCTGCCTTTGCATCCCCAGCATTTTTTGATAGGACCGGTTCTGGCTGCTGAGCTGGTGTGCTGTCGGAGCCTTGCGCCGCTTCGGTATCATTTTGTTTTACTGGCTCGTCGATGGCAGCATCAAGCCCCGTATCGGCCATCGGCGGTGCATTGTCGCTTGCGCTATCGGCCGAACGAGGTAGGGCTTCATACTGAACACTAATTTGGTCATCATTGACGACAAAGCAACAAACAGCTTCTATATCATCGGGGCTAGCCGTGGTGTGCAACCAAACGGTAAGCTCGGTATTCGTATAATTTTCCTGCAGCACGTCGCCCATTAATGCCATTTCATCACGCAGGGCTTGAATGTCTTTCGCATTCGAACGCACAATTCTTAAGCATAAAGGCAAGGCATCAGAAGCCGACGGCTCTTTATCGGACTGCACCGTTTCAGGCTTAGGGGCTGACTCTTTAGGCGCATGGGTTGCTGCAGCACTGGGCGCATTATGGTGCTCGGACGCCAATGTTTTTAACTGCTCACAAATTCGCTGATACGCCTCTTCGTCTGGTTCCAGACCTTCGCGATACGCGGCCACTTGATCACTTAACACGTCTTTAGTCTCTAGAAACAGGTCGATCATATCGGTGCGCAGCGCCATTTCACCATTACGCACAAGATCTAGAATGTTCTCTAATAAATGCGTGGTGTCGGCTAAATGCCCGAAACAGCCAAAGGTACCCGCACCACCTTTAATTGAGTGGGCGGCACGAAAAATACCATTCAGCTTGTCGACATCGGGGTCGTCTAGGTCGAGTTCAAGCAGAATCGTTTCCATGTCGGCTAATAATTCATCAGCCTCATCGAAAAAGGTGTCAAAAAATTGACTAAGATCGACGCCGGAACTCATGCATGCTTCCTTCGTAACAATGAACCAGATGGCATAGAAGCGGAAGTATCTGGTGAGAAATTAAAAGCTGTAAACCAGTTGAGATACAGAATTACCTAAGAAGGCCTTACTGCAACGTGAAATCGGAAAGATCAATTGCGCCGGCAGCCGAGTCATCAGGAAACTCAAAATCAGGCCGGTCAAAATCGCTTTGAGCATCCAAACGTTGCTCGGCCAAGTGATTCAAGACAACAATACTGATACGCCTGTTAACGGCTGCAGCTGGATTATCTTTAATTAGGCTAACTGTGGCGGCCAAACCTAAAATTTGTTTAATTTTTGCTTCCGCTAAGCCCCCAGCCACCAACTCTTGACGCGCAGCATTCGCTCGATCTGCTGAGAGCTCCCAGTTCGAATATTCACGTTCGCCACTGGCATACTGAATGGAGTCAGTGTGCCCCGCTACTTGTAGGCGATTCGGAATTTCATTCAGTGGATTACTTAATGCACGCAGAATAGTACGCATATAAGGCTGTACGCTAGCGCTACCCAAAGCAAACATTGGGCGATTCTGATGATCAACAATTTGAATACGCAGGCCATCGGGGATCATGTCGATTAATAGCTGCTCACGGAATTCACCGAGAATAGGATCTTGCTGAATTAATGACTCCAGCTCATCCTTCAAATCTTGTAGTCGCTCTACATCACGCCGATGACTATCCATTTCCCCACCATTTAAGGGGAAAGAGTTAGGAATAACACTAGGGTCGCCCCCCGGTATTACGCTACGGGAGTTATCCCCCCTCATGCCCCCGGAAATAGCCTCGACCAACGGCATACGGAAATAGTCTGCAATTTCGCTTAACTCTTCACGGGGAATTAAAGACAGAATCCACATCACTAGAAAAAACGCCATCATTGCCGTCATAAAGTCGGCATAAGCAATTTTCCAGCTACCGCCACGATGCGCGGGCCGAACGACTTTTTTTCGTCGTATAACAATACGATCGGGCTTCGAGGTACTCATTTTTAGCCCTGACGGTTCGCCGCGCTACGCGACTGGCGCACATGTTCTTCTAGCTCTATAAACGATGGTCTATCGTTAGCGAACAATACCTTGCGACCAAACTCCACAGCCAGCTGCGGTGGGTAACCGCTCATATTGGCTAATAATGTAACCTTAATACACTCGAGCACCTTGGCTGCTGCCTCGGTGCGGCGCTCGATAACGTTAGCAAACGGCCCAACAAAACCATACGCCAACAAAATACCTAAGAATGTACCGACCATGGCTTTAGAGATTAAATCAGCCAACACAGCGGGAGGCTGATCCACTGAAGCCAATGCCTTAATAACCCCCAACACAGCCGCCACAATACCGAAAGCAGGCAATGCATCGGCAACAACATGCATCGCATTCGCCGGATTATTACGTTCAGCAATAAACGCTTCGATTTCTTGATCCATCAGCGTTTCAATTTCAAATGAACTCATGTTGCCGCTAATGATTAGACGCATATAGTCGGACACAAACTCGATGATGGCTGGATCTTTAATAACCGTGGGATAGGCAGTGAAAATTGGACTTTGAGAAGGGTCTTCGATATCTGCTTCGATCGCCATCAAACCATCGCGGCGAGCTTTATTCAACAGCACATAAAGCAGCCCCATTAATTCCAAATACAAGGTTTTACTATAAGGCGTGCGCTTTAAGGCCAGCGGAATTGCAGCAAACATAAGTTTGTTCGAGCTCTTGCTACTGGCGGCGATGTAGGCACCGACCGCTGCACCGCCGATAAGCAGCAACTCAAAGGGCTGGTATAAAGCCCCCAAATGCCCGCCCAATGCGACATAACTTCCGAAAACGGAGAAAAATACGATGAGGTAGCCAAGCAGTATGAACACAAGCGCGCCTTTATCTAATACAGAGCGTCATGATCGCCGATAAGAGCAGAGTTAAAAGCCTCTTTAAGACGGGTCTTTTACGGATATTTCTTCACTTCAGAGAACAAAAAGCTTTAATGACTTGAGCATAGACGAAACCTGAGCCCGTCTTGGTTGAGCGTTACGAAGACGTTAGCGGTGTTACGCCCTTAACCAAGCTGGTATTCGTTTTACTGACTGATAAGACAGGTTTGGCTGCTTTCTTCAGCTCGGTTGTTGCACTTGCCTTCACGCTTTCCAGAGCTACCTTTTTGCTAGCACCACGAACTTTTTTACTAGCACGAGTTTTACCAGCTCGGGGCGGCGGACGACAAATTGCACATACAAAATCGCTTTTAGGGTCATGTGCGTGAGTAACAAACTCTCCACTACACTGTGTGCACGGCGTAAGTTGAACCATGCCGCTTTCAAAGAAGCGAATTAACATCCAAGCACGCGTAAAACTGAGCACAGGTTCGTCAGAAGCCCCTTCAATGCGCCCTGCAGAAGCCTGCTCAAGATAAATGCGGTAGCTCTCTACCAAGGCCTGAGCATTCTGGGCAGGTGTTAGCTCGTGCATGTAGCGGTACACGCTATAGAACATGCTGGAGTGAATGTTTGGCAGCCACGTCATGAACCAATCGACCGAGAAAGGCAACATACCTTTGGGTGGCGAGCACTTGCGCACCTCGCGATATAGGCGAGCCAAACGATCGTAACTAAGCGACGTTTCTGCCTGAAGCACCTGCAGACGCGCACCCAGCTGGATCATATCGGTGGCCAGACCAATATCTTGAGCTTCCTTAGCAACGCTTCGAGTAGCCATTTTCTTAACCACTAGACCTGTTCTACCGCAGCAGCCGTTGCTCGCTGTGAGAGCAAGATGGTGGAATGCGCCTGTTGCAGAACCCCGCCCAAAACGTCTTGAGTCAACGTAGACAGCAAATCGTAATCATTCAGGCGAAAAGCACAAATCAGTGTGTTACACGCTGACAACTTCACTAATTGAGCCGGCGAAAGACGCAATACGGTTTCGGCTACGTCTGCATCAAAACCCAACCTGTACATGCCAGCAGCGAAATTTTCCCGTAGCAGTCGTTGGGCCAACATAAGATAGGAAAGATTAACTTCCTGAATATCACTCAATAAAGAATCGTCTGTGATGGGCATGTCACCCTCCTTCAATTAACCGTTAACCGCCAATAAATAGAGCACAATCCAACTACTATTGTTACAGGTAAGACACTATATGTGACTTTTATGTGGATTAGATGACACTAAACACCACAAAAGAAACAGTATCTATATAAACCCCGGCCTGCATCTTATGATTTGCGACCTTTCTATGCAGTTTTAGCATGGTAGTGGAATTTATATTAACAGACGACACACAAAAGAAACATATTACAAAGCAATTGTTACCTGATCTAAATCAACAATCAGGTGAATATTAGCTTGACCTAACTTGAATCGAGCAAAAAAACCTTTTGTTTAAGCCGTAATACTTACAATTTGAATTATTTTGAGTTGAAGCTATACTTTTTTATGAGTTTTTGACTCTATTCCAAGTTACGAGATAAAACGGACGAAATTCCGTTACATCTAAGCTATAGAGCCGACTCCCAAAGGTCGCAGTTAGGGTGCTAAATGGGATATATGGCGTAGGACGACCACCTATATTTGAAATGCATTGCACACTTCAAACAACTTGAATACAGTGCACACGCTACAACTAGCACGTTGCGTTGCTAGTTGGGTGAGTGAAAACCATTAGACTCGTTTTAGTCCGGCACTGTTGCATAATGTGTTGCCAGCGCTAAAAACTCAGCAAGCTGTGGGTCGCGGCCCGTCTCCTGTAATAAAACCTCAGCAACCCGAGGAGCGGCCTTAGCGGCCAAACGCGCATCAAGAAACAGTGTGCGTACACGCCGGGCCAATACATCCTCAACCGTTAATGCATACTCATAACGCGCTGCAAACCGGACCATGGCTTCGCTTAAGCCCTCAATAATTTCCACACCACGGCCTTCCAGCGTATTAACAAAGGCTGCCTCATCGCCATAACTACGTAAATCAGCCCCTTCACTCAAATCACGCTTTACTGGTGTACTGGAGGCTCCGATTAGCCTGTGCTGCGCTGTGCGCGCTGAGCTAAGCCGGGGCAAGAGCCCTGCTCGCTGACAATGCTCTAGCACATCATCCGCGATGGCGCGATAAGTTGTCCACTTCCCGCCTGTTACGGTCAACAAACCGCTGGGACTGACAACGACTGTGTGCTCTCGGCTTAGACTTTTCGTAGCGTCTTCATTCGCTGTGGCCTTCACCAATGGACGTAGCCCGACCCAAATACTCCGCACATCGGCGCGCGAAGGCGGCCTTTCCAAATAATGGGCAGCTTCATTCAAAATGAAGTTAACTTCCTCTGGAAAGGCTTGTGGTTCTTTCTCTAGGCTTTGGGTGGGTGTGTCGGTGGTGCCAAGAATGAGTTTTCCTAACCACGGCACCGCAAACAAAACGCGCCCGTCGCGTGTTTTAGGCACTAATAACGCATGCTCTCCCGGCATAAAGTCGCGGTCGACCACTAAATGTACGCCTTGACTGGGCGACACCAATGATTTGTTATGCCGAGCAGAAACCGTGGAATCCATTTGGCGTATTTCATCCACCCATACTCCGGTCGCATTAATGACGCACTTAGCTCGCACAGAAAAGGCTTGCCGTGTGAATACATCCTGACAACGCACCCCTGTGACTCGATCATTTTCATGCACTAACTCGGTAACTTTGCAGTAGTTAACGACAAGGGCAGAAGCTGCCACTGCACTACGCGCTAGCGCCAATGCCATTCGAGCATCGTCAAATTGCGCATCCCAATACATGACGCCCCCTTTTAAGCCATGACGCTTTACGCCTGGCAACGCCTTCTGGGTACGGTACGCATTAAGAAATTCTGTGGAGCCTAAACCATCTTTGCCGGCCAGCGCGTCATACGCTTTCAGGCCCAAACCATAAAAAGGCGTTTCCCAACACTTATAGCTGGGCATGATAAAACCCAAAGGCTGAGCCAAATGGGGAGCAATACGTAAAAACGTGGCTCGCTCGTGTAACGCCTCGCGAACTAAGGAAACGTTACCTTGAGCTAAATAACGAATGCCGCCATGTACCAGCTTGGTTGCTCGCGATGAGGTGCCTCCGGCTAGATCTCCGGCCTCTAAAACCACTACACTCAGCCCCCGCAAAGCAGCATCTAACGCTACGCCTAAACCTGTAGCCCCTCCCCCAATCACAACCATGTCAACCTGCTTGGTTTGCTCGAGGGTGTTTAGCAATCCGAGGCGGTCTGTCGAAAGCGGTGCAGCATTGGCGTTCATTGGCGTAACAATCATCAAGGGTTAAGTCTAAAAGGTGGAATAAGCATCATCGCGACACCTCGTACAGAGTACAGGGCACAACACAGTAAATTCCATCAGCACTACAATAGCAAACAGCGTTAGTCGTGCTCATCAT
>DATGRU010000192.1:0-6353 GCA_035303295.1 Paenalcaligenes sp. | reverse complement strand
GCCAAGGTTCCTTTTGTTTCCAGTAACCCCGGCCCGAGCCAGTTTGCGGGTAAGCAATGTAATGCCTATTGGTTTGGTGCGGCCTATCAAAACGATGCCTTCCACGAAGCGGCAGGCAAAATTGCAGCAACGCGCGGCTACAAAAACATGGTTATTTTGGCGCCTGATTACCCAGCAGGTAAAGATGGCTTGAATGGCTTTAAGCGTGGTTACGATGCGCCCGTAACGCAAGAAATTTACACCCGTTTGGGGCAAATTGATTACGGTGCAGAGCTCGCCCAAGTGCGTGCAGCAAAGCCGGATGCGGTGTACATCTTTTTGCCCAGCACCATGGGTATTAACTTCATCAAGCAGTATGTTGCTGCAGGCTTGTCACCCGATGTGCCCTTAATTGGCCCAGGTTTTTCAGGTGACGAAGATATTATCCAAGCCGTGGGCGATGCAATGCTGGGCATGTATAACACCGCTCAGTGGGCACAAGACCTTGATAACGAAGCCAACCGTGCCTTTGTGGCCGCATTCCGCGAGGCTTACGACGGTCGCTATCCTTCGGTTTACGCAGCACAAGCCTATGACGTAATTATGGCTTTGGATGCCGCGGTGAAGCAGGTGGATGGCAAGGTAGACGATAAAGAGGCCGTGCTAGCAGCATTGAAAGCGGCAGATTACGACTCGGTACGCGGTGATTACGTTTACGGTAGCAATAACTACCCCATTCAGTCTTATTACCTACGTGTGGTTGATAAAGACGAAGATGGGCGCTTGATTAACCGTTTGGTTGAGCAAGTGTTTGATCAATACCAAGACGTTTACGTCAACGACTGCAAGCTATAAAACGAAACCGGTGTTTCGTACCGTCACATGACCCCTATTTTAGTTTTTGAACAACTGTTAAACGGGCTGCAATTTGGTTTGATGCTGTTCTTAATTGCGGCAGGCCTGAGTTTGGTGTTTGGCATTATGGACATCATGAATCTGGCGCATGGTTCATTCTATATGGTAGGGGCTTATGTCGCGGCAGACACCATGCAGCGCACCGGATCGTTCATTTTGGCTGTGTTAGTAGCGATAGTAGCCACAGCGGTGGTCGCTATTATTCTTGAGCTATTGGTTATGCGCCGTTTGGTGGTGCGGGATCATTTGGCTCAGGTACTGGGCAGTTATGCCATCATTTTGATTGCAAACGATGCGGTCAAAATGATTTGGGGTCCAGCGCCACAAATGTTGAATATGCCGGAAGCCTTAGCGGGGCCCGTACGCTTACTGCCCGATCTGTTGTATTCCTCGTATCGTCTAATGATGATTGCGCTGGGTGTTTTACTGGCCTTGGGTTTGTACTATTTTGTCACTCGCACCCGGGCGGGCACCTTGGTTAGGGCCGGGGCATCCAATCGGCAAATGGCAACCTTGATGGGGGTACGCGTTCCCCTGTTGTTTCTTAGCGTGTTCACGCTGGGAGCAATGCTTGCAGCAGCGGCGGGCGCTTTGATGGGGCCTATTAGCGCGGTGCAAATCGGCATGGGTGAGGATATCCTGATTCTCGTCTTGGTGTGCATTGTTATCGGTGGCATTGGTTCCATACGGGGTGCCTTTGTAGGTGCGTTGATTGTAGGCATGGTTGATACCGCTGGGCGTGCTTTTCTACCCTCACTATTGCGCTTGATGTTACCGGTGGATGTGGCGGCCAGTGTGGGCCCCACTCTAGCCGCGATCTCTATTTACGTGCTGATGGCAGTGGTGTTGGTGTTTAAGCCATCCGGGCTGTTTCCAGCCAGAGGCTAAGTATGTCTCGTTCTGTTTTTCCCCTGCTTCTGCTCGCGCTACTGTGTGTGTTCCCTTTCTTGGCTGAAAGCGCTGGTCTGGGTTTTTACGTATCGTTTGTGCGGCGCGTGCTAATTTTTGCCTTGGCAGCAACCAGCTTAAGTTTAATTGTGGGCTTTGGCGGTATGGTGGCCTTAGGTCACGCCGCGTTTATCGGGCTGGGTGCTTATGCCGTTGTAGTAATGGCGGAAATGGGCTACTACAGTGCTGTGGTGGTTTGGCCTGTAGCCATGCTGAGTGCAGCATTGTTTGCGTTGTTAACCGGCGCAGTATCGTTGCGTACCAAGGGTGTGTATTTCATCATGATTACCTTGGCTTTTGCGCAAATGGCTTACTACATCTTTATTTCGTTGCGCCAATTTGGTGGTGAAGATGGGGTAAGTTTGTACCAGCTTTCCGAACTGCCTTTCTTAAATTTGTACGACGAGTTTAGCTTTTACTACGTTGTGCTCGCCATTGTGGTGGCATTCATGCTGGTCTTTAACGTGGTGATTTCATCGCGCTTTGGTACGGCTTTACAAGGGATACGTGAGAATGAAACACGTATGGCAGCTTTAGGTTATCCGGTCTATGCCATTAAACTTATCGCCTACGTCTTAAGTGGTACAGCGTTGGGCTTGGCCGGGGCGTTACTGGCTAACCACAACCAATTTGTGTCGCCCTCGCTTATGCACTGGACCCAATCCGCTAATTTACTGATTATGGTTTTGGTGGGTGGGCTGGGCTTAAGGTGGGCGGGTGTGTTTGGTGCGACCTTATTGCTGGTGCTTGAAGAGTTTCTGCGTATGTGGACCGACTATTGGCATTTACCTTTAGGCGTGTTGCTGCTGTGTGTGGTGTTTTTTGCGCCCAATGGCTTAGCGGCTATTCGTTGGACTAAAGTCAGTGCTAACAAGCAGGCAGGGGTTCGCCATGGCTGATGTGTTAACCCTTACAGACTTACACAAACGGTTTGGAGCCTTACAAGCCACCAATAATGTGTCGTTAAGCCTTAAGCACGGTGAGATCCATGCACTGATTGGGCCTAATGGGGCGGGGAAGTCTACCTTAATTCAGCTTATTTCTGGTGGCCTGAAACCCGATAGTGGGCACATACACTTACAAGGCAAGAATGTAACCCGCTTGAACATGAACCAACGGGTGCATCAGGGTTTAGCACGCTCTTTTCAGATCACCACCATTTTTGGAAGGCTAACTGTACGACAAAATTTGTTGTTAGCGGTACAGGGGGCTGAGGCAAGCTACTTTTCTTTTTTTCGTTCTCGCGACGACAGCTTGCTGTTGCAGCAGCATGCGTTGGCCTTGGCGACACGTTGTGGCATTGATCACAGTTTGCTGGATCAGCAGGCGTCCACCTTACCCCATGGTGAGCAACGCAAGATAGAAGTGGCTTTAGCCTTGGCCAGTTCGCCTAAGGTGTTACTTCTGGATGAACCGATGGCAGGTATGGGCCCTGATGAAAGCCAGAACCTAGCCCATTTAATTGCGGGGCTGCGGGGCGAGCTAAGTATTCTCTTGGTCGAGCACGATATGCAGGCGGTCTTTCGCCTAGCTGACCGCATTACAGTGTTGGTGGCTGGTCAAGTGCTGGCGTCTGGCACACCTGATGAGATCCGCCACGATGAACGTGTACAACAAGCCTATCTGGGCTCGGAGCTAAATAATGAGCATGCTTGAACTACACAATGTGCATGCCGGTTACGACGCCAGCGCGGTCTTGTTTGGTGTGGACTTACAGTTGCAGTCAGGGCAGATTCTAAGTTTGCTGGGTCGTAACGGTATGGGTAAAAGCACCCTTATACGTTGCATGCTGGGATTAATCCAACCAACCCAAGGCGATATACGTATTGAGGGCACTTCTATTGCTGGCTGGCGTCCTGATAAGGTTGCTCGGGCGGGTATTGCTATTGTTCCCGAAGGGCGACAGTGCTTTCCCAATTTAACCGTGCACGAACACTTAAGTGCCTTTCAAGCACAGCGTAATCCCGCTAGCACTACCCCGTGGGATGCTGATCGCGTTTATGCCATGTTTCCGCGTTTAGCCGAACGGCGTCAAAATATGGGTAACCAGTTATCGGGGGGCGAGCAGCAAATGCTGGCTATCGGTCGAGCACTGGTGACGAATCCTAAACTGTTGATTTTGGATGAGGCAACAGAGGGTTTAGCGCCCAAAATTCGTGATGAAATTTGGGCATGTGTCAGCACGCTTAAACAAGAAGGGCAAACCGTATTAATTGTGGATAAATACGTGCACCGGCTGATGGATATTGCGGATCATCATGTGGTGATGGAAAAAGGGCGCTGTGTTTGGCAAGGTGATTCGGCAAGCTTGGCTAGTGCCGACGAGGTGTGGGAGCGCTATTTAGGGGTATAGCGTGTGAGCCGTGTAAAAAATGTAGTGTTAAGACTACATTTTTTACATTTGGCGACTGAAATCGTTGAGGCTTGAGCTACCTCAATAAGGCTGTATTCAAAGCTAAGTAGAGTAGAAGTGACACCAGTACTAAAGGTTTCATCCCTTTGGTACGTAAAGCAGGTGTCGACTTGTATTCATTATTAGAAGGAAGCCTTTATGTCCCCGATTAAAGCCTCATTATTCGCAGTGGCTATCAGTCTGAGCTTATCGGGCGTTGCGCATGCGCAGAGAGCCGAGCCCGTTCAGCCTATCCCCCCAGCGGTGATCACAGAACCCGAAAAAGTTGAGCTGGGTAAAAAATTGTTCTTTGATCCCCGCCTGTCACGCTCTGGGTTTATCTCCTGTAACTCGTGCCACAACATGAGCCGTGGCGGATCAGACAATATTGGTACTTCAATTGGTGATCGTTGGCAGCAAGGCCCAATTAACTCGCCAACCGTGCTGAACTCTAGCTTGAACTTGGCGCAGTTCTGGGATGGTCGCGCTGGTTCGTTGCGCGAGCAAGCGGGTGGGCCGATTGAAAACCCATTGGAAATGGGTTTTACCCACGAGTTAGCCGTGGATGTGTTGTCGTCCATCCCTCAATACGTGGATGAGTTTGAGTCGGTATATGGCACTCGCGACATTAGCATTGACGAAGTAACCGATGCGATTGCGGCATTTGAAGAAACACTGGTTACCCCCGACGCGCCCTTTGACCTTTGGTTAAAAGGTGACGATGACGCAATTAGCGAGCAAGCCTTGGCTGGCTACCAGTTGTTTAAAAACAGTGGCTGTGTGGCCTGTCACAACGGGGTGAACTTGGGCGGTAGCTCCTTCCAGAAAATGGGCTTGATCGAGCCGTACCAAACCGATAACCCCGCTGAAGGTCGTGTGGCGGTTACCGGCGTTGATGCTGATCGTTTCAGTTTTAAAGTGCCTACACTACGTAACGTCGAGCTCACCTATCCGTACTTCCACGATGGTGCGGTGGATACGCTGACTGAAGCAGTGGATATTATGGGGCGCCTGCAATTGGGTCGTCACTTCACGGATGAAGAAAACGCCAATATTGTTGAGTTCTTGAAGTCGCTAACGGGTAAACAGCCTGAAATTGTTCTGCCTATTTTGCCGCCTTCACACGACAGCACACCTAGACCAGTGCCTTTTGATTCCTAATACTGGTATCTAAGGTTCTGCTTTGTGTACACATGGGCTCATTCGAGCCCATTTTTTTGTTTAGCTATTGCAGCGATCGAAGCTAGGGTTTACCATGAAATAGTACCGTTTCGATACTATATGTTTTTGGAATCCACATGAGCCGTATTGTTCTATTTGAAAACATCCACCCTAGCGCCCGCGAAGTTTTTGAGGCGGCAGGGATTACCGACATTGTTACGCATAAGGCTGCGCTAGTAGGCGATGCGTTAATCGAGGCCATGCAAGGCGCCAGTGCGGTGGGTATACGCTCCCGCTCTCAGCTTGATCAGCATGTGCTGTCAGCGGTGCCGTCGCTTAAAGCAATTGGGTGCTTTTGTATTGGTACGAATCAGGTTGATTTAGAGTTTGCCTCTGAAAAAGGTTTACCGGTATTTAATGCGCCTTTTTCTAATACCCGTTCTGTGGCAGAGCTGGTGTTGGGCGAGGCGATTCTACTGCTACGTCGTATCCCTGAAAAAAATGCACGAGTGCATCAAGGTTTTTGGGATAAAACGGCCGAAGGTGCTTTCGAGATTCGTGGTAAAACGCTGGGCATCGTGGGGTATGGCAATATCGGTTCGCAGGTGGGTACGTTGGCGGAAGCCTTAGGTATGCGAGTGTTGTTTCACGATATTGAAGCGAAGCTACCCCTTAGTAATGCGAAGTCATGTCCATCGCTTAAACGATTATTAGAGCAGTCAGACGTGGTGACCTTGCATGTGCCGGGTGGCATGATGACTGAAAACATCATGAACTCGGTCACCTTGACGCAAATGAAGAAAGGGGCGGTTCTGATTAATGCGTCGCGGGGCTCGGTGGTCGATATTGAGGCCTTACACGACGCCTTAAAAAACGGTCATTTGGCTGGGGCGGCTTTAGACGTCTTCCCAAGTGAGCCTAAAAGCGTTAATGAAGCATTAGATAGCCCACTTATTGG
>DATGRU010000191.1:0-12595 GCA_035303295.1 Paenalcaligenes sp. | reverse complement strand
GCACACGCACGGGGTGTGAAAATTATTGGTGCCACAGCGCATTACGTAACGGAAGACTTAGACGAAGGGCCCATCATCGAACAAGATGTGGAACGCGTTAACCATACTCTAAGTCCCGTTGAGCTAACCCAAGTAGGTAGCGATGTTGAATCGCTAGTGCTGTCTCGTGCGGTTGCCGCTCACGTGCAACATCGTATTTTGCTTAACGGCCAACGTACCGTCGTATTCCGCTAAGCCAAGGCACTCGTTAAAAACTTAGGGCTACGTCCTTATTTAGTAGCCCATTACCTTGCCTTCACGGCGTGGGTCTGCCCCGCCTACCCATTGGCCGTTACGACGCTCTATACCCTGAATACCGCTAGGGAAAGATACCTCTATAACGTCGTGCCCCATTGATCGCAGCACATCGGCTTGCTGTGTTAAACCTTGCCCTTCCTCTAACTCGGTGGCTTGATTACGACTGCCGTAATTCGGCAGGCTAATGGCTTGTTGTATATCTAAATTCCAATCCAACACCCCCAACAAGGTCTTGGCTACGTACAAAATAATAGCGCTGCCACCGGGCGAGCCCACGGCGATCACCGGCTGTTCGTTTTCAAACACCATCATCGGTGCCATCGAACTACGTGGGCGCTTAGTGGGTGCCACCTGATTACGTACTGGCTGCCCATCCGGCGCCATGCTGCTAAAGGAAAAATCCGTTAGCTGATTGTTCAGCAAAAAGCCTTGAGTGAAAATTTTACTTCCAAAGGCCGATTCCACCGAGGTGGTCATGGACACCATACCGCCATACTCATCCACCGCCACACTATGCGTAGTCGCTGGTATTTCTGGGGCAGGTTCAGCGTAATGGCGTGTTAAGACAGCCTCGGGTTGACCGGGCTGGGCGGTACCCAAACTTTGATCGGGGCGTATTAACGCCGCCCGCTGCTTAATGTAGTTTGCATCCAGCAGCCAATTAGCCGAAATAGTCATCGCTGATGGATCGGCCACGTAGGCATCACGATCTGCAAAAGCCAAACGTGCTGCTTCAGAAAAATAATGAATGGCTACCGCCGAGGTGGGTTCGTGTCGTGCAATCGGGGTGTGTTGCAGTAGGGCCAACATTTGCATAACAGCGAGCGAACCCGCACTAGGTGGCCCCATACCGCACATTACATACATGCGGTAATCGGTGCATAGCGGATCGCGCAAGACGGCCTTATAGCCTTTTAAGTCGGCTATCGACAACTGACCGGGGCGAGAATGCGAGCGTACCGCCGTAACCATTTGCTCGGCAATGGGCCCCTCGTAAAATGCCCGTGCGCCCTGCTTGGCCAGTGTTTGATACACCTGCGCCAACTGCGGATTGCGCAGACGATGCCCTACCGGCCACGGCTGCCCTTGCGCGTTAAAAAAATAGCGACGAGCAGCGGGCTGTTGGGCTAGCTCTTCCTCTAGACTTAACAACTGGTGCAAACGCGGCGATACCTCAAAACCATCGTTTGCTAAACGGATCGCTGGCTCAAACAGGGTTTCCCATGCCAACCTGCCCTGCCGCTGATGCGCCAAAGCCATGGCCGCAACCAACCCCGGCACGCCCACCGATTGTCCGCTATTCACTGCATCCCAAAAATCCATGGGCTGCCCGTTCGCATCCGAAAACAGATCGGCATTCACAGCAGAGGGCGCTGTTTCGCGTCCATCGATGGTATCCAAACCCATTTCCGGATTAAAGGCGAGGATAAAACCACCACCCCCTATGCCTGAAGACTGTGGCTCAACCAAACCCAACACCAGCTGCATGGCGATGGCTGCATCCACCGCGTTACCACCTTGGCGCAAAATATCATAACCGGCTTGCGTGGCCAAGGGGTTTGCACTGGCGACCATCGCACTGGGTGCCGTCACCTTCTCGCGCTGTTGATAGCCAGTTGCCGCTTCCGGATTAACATGCTGGTGTTGTACCGGCACAGAATCAAGTTGCGCACACGCTGCAAGGCACAGCATTGCACTAAGCGCCAGTAGACGCGTGAGTAGGTTGTTGGGTTTCATGCCATTCCTATGCGTTCAACAAACAGGCTCAGTTACGACGATAGTGCAAATAAATTCGTGGCTTCCACTTCCATAACCTGCACATCGTGTTGATTAAACACGCGCCACGTCCAGCGCACGATACCCAAGTCAGGGCGAGAAGCTGAAATACGCACGGTGTCGATGGTAGCTTCTAAACGCAAACTATCGCCCGGGCGCACTGGTGCAAGCCATCGCAGCTTTTCCACCCCCGGTGAGCCAAAGGACTCAGAGTCATGTAATACCGCGTCGCACGCCATTCGCATCGCTACCGAGCAGGTTAACCAACCACTTCCAATGATGCCGCCCCAATGACTTGCTTCAGCCTTTTGTTCATTAACGTGAAAGAACTGCGGATCATAGCGCTGGGCAAACTCAAGCATTTCATCATGAGTAATTTGCACAGGCC
The DNA here is from genome assembly GCA_035303295.1 of Paenalcaligenes sp. Lineage (GTDB taxonomy): Bacteria > Pseudomonadota > Gammaproteobacteria > Burkholderiales > Burkholderiaceae_B > Paenalcaligenes. Next base: position 10,134 of record DATGRU010000191.1, on the reverse strand, counting down.
CTGCTTCAACCACCATACCCGGCACTAACTCGGCGAATTTCATAACTTCCTCTCAAGAATGTATCGATGGAATAACAGCGGTCGTCATCACGAATGAGTAAGCGCTACACTGAGAACTATTGAATCATTATTCCATGTTGTTGAACACTATGCTCAAAGCTCAAGGCTCGCACTTTACGCGTATTTCTGACGGCGGACAAACTTTCACGATTGAGTATCAATGGGTAGGAAGCGCTAACCCCGATGCCCCCTTACTAATTTTTTTACATGAGGGCTTAGGATCAGTTAGCCATTGGGGAAGTTGGCCAGATTACTTAGCCACTCATTTACAGTGTCGAGGCCTAGTTTATTCACGCGTAGGCTATGGCCAAAGTACGCCCCGCGATAGCCATGACGCCTTGGAAACAGATTACCTGCATAGCGAAGCTCAGGTACGTCTGCCTGCCTTATTACATGCCTTAGGCCTGCAACACAAGCAACCCATCGTATTCGGTCACAGCGACGGTGCCACCATTGCCTTGCTATACGCAGCCATGGCGAACAGCCCAGTCAAAGCGGCGATTGTGGTAGCGCCACATATCAACGTCGAGGATCTGACCCAACGTAGCGTTGCTGAAAGTGCCGACTGGTACCTAAACAAAGGGTTAAAACAGCGCTTAGCACGCTATCACGCAGATGTAGACTCCACCTTCTGGAATTGGTGCAACGCGTGGTCAAGTGAGCGCTTTAAAGACTGGAACATTGAAGCCGAGCTGGAGCACATTCAGTGCCCCTTATTGCTGGTACAAGGTGATGAAGATGAATACGCTTCGCTTGAACAAGTGTATGGCGTTCAACGTCGCGTACCGCACGCCGAGCTGATGATTATGCCCCGAGTGCGGCACGTTCCCCATATTGAACGCCCTGAAGTCTTACGCGATGCCTGCGCCACCTTTATTCAGGCAGTGCTAGTGCAGCAATCTAGCTAAACGTTTACGACTCAAACGCTGCCGCTGCGCGACAAATACGGTCGCTTACCGCTTCCCACCGCGCATCAGCAGGAGGTCGCTGAATATATAAAGCATCAAAGCCCTGCTGATCGGCATCACGCAACATGGCATAAAGTTGATGCGCGTACTGCACGGGGTCATCGCTTAAACGCAGCCATGCTGTGTAGGCCCCCAGTTCAGCAGGCGCTTCACCAAAGGCCAATATAGCGATGCGCTTATCAGCTTCCTGCCGCTGCAACACTTCAAGTTGTTCTGCGTCGACCAAATACAGTGGCGTGGTGGGCGCATAATGGGCTTTTAACGAACCCGATACGCGTGGGGCATCAGCCCGAGGCTGCGCGGGGGTACTTAAGGAGGTACCTAAGGCTTCCTCTATCTGGGCAAGTGTAATGTGACCGGGTCGTAATACCGTTATTAAGGTTTGCCCCTGATCAGTACGACGCGACAGATCAACAATGGTGGACTCAATGCCCACTTGAGCTGACCCGCCATCTAATACCGTTAACGGACCATCAGCCAGCTCTTGAAACTCCGCCCTTACGTGTGCTGCCTGCGTTGGGGAAATACGCCCAAAACGGTTGGCTGAGGGTGCTGCTACACCGCCATGCCCGCCCTTTAAACGCGCAAACTCCGTCAACAATGCTTGTGCTACAGGGTGCGAAGGGCACCGTAGGCCGATGCTATCTTGCCCGCCGCTGACTTGGTTGGGAATGTGCGAAGCCCGTGGCAAAATCAGCGTTAGCGGCCCGGGCCAAAAACGCTCAATTAGCCGCCACGCCTCAGCCGGTATATAAGCCGCCCAATAGTACAGATCAGCACCAGGGGCCACATGCACAATAACGGGATGATTCGCTGGTCGGCCTTTGGCCTCATAAATAGCCCGTACCGCTGCCTCATTTTCGGCATCAGCACCTAAGCCATAGACCGTCTCAGTAGGAAAGGCGACTAATTCGCCCTTCAATAGCGACTCGGCGGCCCGATGAATCGTATCCTGATCCAACTCAGGCGCTGGGCTGCTCATACTGAATTCCTAAAGCCGCAGCAACACGCGCTGCTTTGTGCTGCAATTGCTGGGGGTCTGTATCCAACACATTAATGTGGCCCATTTTGCGCCCTACCCGTGCCTCAGCCTTACCATACAAATGTAAGCACACACCGGGCTCAGCCAGAACCGCTGCCCAGTTGGGTTCACGGTATGTTCCTTGCTGATCAAACCAAATATCACCCAACAGGTTCAACATCAAAGACGGGGTATGCGCCGTGGTATCACCCAAGGGCAAACCGGTCATGACCCGTACCTGTTGCTCAAACTGGCTACTGGCGCAAGCATCCATGGTGAAGTGGCCACTATTATGCGGGCGAGGCGCTAGCTCGTTAGCCAACAGCGAGCCATCACTAAGCACAAAGAACTCAACACACAACACACCGTGATACGACAGGGCCGTAGCAATAGAAGCGGTGGCCTCAATGGCTTGCTGATACAACGCGGATTGTGCATGGTCGGCCGCGGTGGATACTGCCAAAATGCCGTCACGATGCTCGTTATGCGATGGCACATAGGTTTTAATGCTGCCATCCAACCCACGAGCCGCCACCACCGAAATTTCGTCGGCTAAGGGCTGCAGTGCCTCAAGCACACACGCTACGCCTTTAAACTCGGCAAAAGCCTGTAAAGCCTCTTCGCGTGTTGCCACCCGCGCCTGCCCTTTACCATCGTAGCCAAAACGTGCCGCTTTCAAAATACCGGGAAACAAACCTTCAGGTGCTGTTTCTAGATCGGTAGGCGACAACACCGCCACATACGGCGCAACGGGCACGCCCGCCGACACAATAAAGGCTTTTTCAGTAATACGATCTTGCACAATGGCTACTGCATCACCCGAGGGAGTAACCCGACGGTCAGCGCCCAAGCGCAGCAAACTGTGAGCGGGTACGTTTTCAAACTCGGTGGTAATCGCACGGCAACGCGACGCTAATTGTTCCAGTGCCGCCTCATCATCGTAGGCCGCACAAATGTGTAATTCGGCAACCGCCCCGGCAGGACTTTGCGTATCAGGATCTAAAACGGCAACTTTATAACCAAGCTGCTGGGCCGAATGACAGAACATGCGCCCTAATTGCCCGCCGCCAATCATGCCCAGCCATTCGCCAGGCGCGATCAGTTCGGAGTCTGTAGCCTTATTTATCATGGTGTAGTGCTAACAAAAGGTAGAAATTAAGATTCAACAGGAGGAACCACCATATTGCGTGCGACCTCGGTTTGGCGCTGACGGAAAGCGATCAATTTGCTACGCAGTTGGGGGTTAGTCATGGATAGGGCTGCAATCACATGCAAGGCCGCATTGGCTGCACCCGCCTCACCAATGGCAAAGGTTGCCACGGGTACGCCTTTAGGCATTTGCACAATGGAAAGCAGTGAGTCTTCGCCACGCAAATAACGCGACGGCACTGGCACACCATACACAGGGACTTCGGTTAAGGCAGCCAGCATGCCGGGTAAATGGGCTGCCCCACCCGCCCCAGCAATAATGGCCTGCATGCCTTCACGACTGGCCTTTGCCCCATATTCCACCATATCCAGTGGCATACGATGGGCTGACACGACTAAGGCCTCGTAGGCAATGCCGAACTCATCCAGAATGGCCGTCGCCTGTTGCATGACAGGCCAATCGCTGGAAGAACCCATTACTACACCGACCAACGGCCGACCCGACTGACCTGCAACAGCGTCTTGGTTCATGACTTCACTCTGATTCATAAAAAAGGGGTATTTTAGCTGAAAGCCCCCGCACTGCCATGACAACACTACACGAGGCGATACCTGATGTGCCCTAGCCCACCAATCGCTGTAAGGCCTCTTGGTATTTTTGCGCGGTCAGCTTGATGACCTCGGCTGGTAAACGTGGCGCTGGAGGCGTTTTATCCCAATCTTGCGTTTCCAACCAATCACGTAAAAACTGCTTATCAAAGGATGTAGGACTGATCCCCGGCTGATAGGCTTCGGCATCCCAAAAACGTGAAGAATCGGGGGTTAGGACCTCGTCCATAAGGTGCAACACACCGTCTTCATCTAAGCCAAACTCAAACTTGGTGTCCGCAATAATAATGCCTCGGGTTGCCGCATAATCGGCTGCTTCACGATACAGGCGTAATGTCACATCCCGAATTTCTGCGGCCATGCCCTCGCCCACTTCACCCACCACATGTGCAAAATCAACATTTTCATCATGTAGCCCTGCCTCGGCTTTGGCTGCTGGTGCGAAAATCGGCTCGGCTAACTTACTTGACTGCTGTAAACCAGCCGGCAGCTTAATGCCGCAAACCGAACCACTACGTTGGTAATCTTTCCAAGCAGAACCGGTTAAATAACCACGTGCCACTGCCTCGACCAAAATAGGCTTTAAGCGTTTTACCACTACGGCTCGACCTGCCACCATATGGCGTTCGTTATTCGCCACCACATCCACTGGGTTCACCGTGGTCGCATGGTTGGGAATAATGTGCGCCATCTTTTTCAACCAGAACTCGGTCATGCTGGTAAGCACTGCCCCTTTACCCGGGATTGGATCATCAAAAACCACATCGAAGGCTGAAATTCGGTCTGATGCGATAATTAACAACTTATCGTCACCTACCGCATACATATCCCTGACCTTACCGCGCGCGACCAAAGGCAACGAGGATAAAGTGGATTCATAAAGAGCCTTTTGCACGATGAGTTCCTTAAGGCAAAAAACGGTCCGCCGTAGGGTTACGTAACGGAATACAAACTAAGCTAAACACATAGCACACAATAAAACAGGCCATCTACACGAGATGGCCTGTTGCATGGGTTTATTGCACCCGTTGAGCTAACTCGCCAGCGGCATAGCGGCGCGCCATTTCATCCAAAGCAATTGGCTTGATTTTGGACGCATTACCTGCGGTACCAAACTGCTCGTAACGCGCTTTACAAATCGCTTTCGCTGCTTCACGTGCGGGTTTCAAGTACTCGCGAGGGTCAAATTTGTCGGGGTAGGTGAATAAGAAGCGACGGATCGCTGCGGTCATGGCCAAGCGAATGTCGGTATCAATATTCACTTTACGCACGCCGTACTTAATTGCTTCTTGAATTTCAGCAACAGGCACACCGTAGGTTTCTTTCATGTCGCCGCCGAACTCACGGATTTCGGCTAGCAATTCTTGTGGCACACTGGAACTACCGTGCATCACCAAATGTGTATCGGGCAAGTGTGCATGAATTTCTTTCACACGCTCGATCGAAAGAATATCGCCTGTGGGCTCACGCGTAAATTTATACGCACCGTGGCTGGTACCAATGGCAATGGCCAATGCATCAAGCTGGGTACGACGTACAAAGTCTACCGCTTGTTCAGGGCTGGTTAACAGCTCGTCAAGGGTAAGCGTGCCATCAAAGCCATGACCATCTTCTTTATCGCCCTGCATGGTTTCTAACGAACCTAAACAGCCTAACTCGCCCTCGACGGTTACACCCAATTTATGGGCCATTTCAACAACCTGACGAGTAACTTCCACGTTGTATTCGTAATCGGCAACGGTTTTACCATCTGCTTCTAGCGAACCGTCCATCATGACACTGCTAAAACCTAAATCGATAGCGCCTTGGCAAATAGCGGGCGACTGACCGTGGTCTTGGTGCATAACCACAGGGATATGCGGATAGGTGTCAACGGCGGCCTGGATCAATGCTTTTAAGAACTTTTCACCGGCGTATTTTCGTGCGCCTGCGGAAGCCTGCATAATGACAGGGCTGTTGGTTTCGTCAGCCGCTTCCATAATCGCCTGAACTTGTTCCAGGTTATTAACGTTAAAAGCGGGAATGCCGTAGCCATTTTCAGCTGCATGATCAAGCAACTGACGCATGGAAACCAGGGCCATGGGAGATCTCCTGAATACTAAAATAAATAACGGTATCACCCTTAATTTTAAAGGTGATTGCGATTTCTTGCTTGCCCACCTTAAGAGGCTTTAGGCCGACGTGCTGATTTAGGCCGGAATGCCGCTACGATGGACTCGTTTGTTTCGATATAAGGCCCGCCAATTAAGTCGATGCAGTACGGCACAGCAGCAAAAACACCTGCAACCTCTACCGCACCGTCTTTATTACGCAACCCTTCTAGCGTTTCACGAATTGCTTTAGGCTGACCCGGTAAGTTAATAATTAGGGCAGCGTGATCATCCGTTTCACGAATTACTGCCACTTGCCGCGACAAAATTGCCGTAGGTACGAACTTCAGGCTGATCTGACGCATCTGTTCGCCAAAACCCGGCATCTCTTTAGTGGCTACACGTAAGGTGGCCTCGGGCGTTACGTCACGGCGTGCAGGCCCGGTACCGCCCGTGGTGAGTACCAAGTCGCAACCACACTCATCGACTAATTCGACAATCGCTTGGGCGATGGTGTCGATATCATCGGCGATAAGACGCGTTTCATACTGCGCGGAACCCACCAATGTTTGATCCAGCCAGTTTTTAAGTTCAGGAATGCCTTCGTCTACGTACTCACCTCGTGAGGCGCGATCCGAGATGGAAATCAAACCGACCAATAACTCGTCAGGATGCTGACGCGTCAAACGCTTCGTGTTGTGCATAACTATAACGATTCCCTTTAATAATTACCGTTTCACCTAGTATAAGACGTGACAAAGCTCTACCGCACCCCACCGTAAAAGTTTGCTAAGCTTGCAGCAGGAGGAAAACGATGCAAACCATGCACATTCTTTATGCCGGAGCCGGTGAAATCGCCACACAGTGCGCTTTCCTACTACACGACAAGGCCCAACAACAGTGGGCATTACGACGTAGTACGCCAGATCATCACGACTCGCCACTAAGCTGTTTACAGGCCGACTTAACCATGCCGCGAACCTTAAACCGTTTGCCCGAGTCGATTAGCCACGTTTTATACACCGCTACCCCTAGTGCACGAAGTCCGGAAGCCTACGATGAGGTGTACCGCATCGGCTTAAACAACCTACTGGATGCCCTAAATTTAACGACCTTACAACGATTTGTATTTGTGTCATCTACTGCCGTGTATGGGCACAGTACCGAGTTGGTGGATGAAAACAGCCCTACCGATGCCACGCGCTTTAACGCACAAGCTTTACTGGATGCCGAGCAACGGGTGCTGAGCGCACTGGGCGATAAAGCCGTTATCCTTCGTTTCAGTGGTATCTATGGGCCCACCCGTACTGCCTTGATGCGTCGCCTAATGAAAGACAGCGTTCACGTTGCGGCGAGTGCGGGGAATTGGGCCAACCGCATCCACAGCGACGACGCTGCATCGGCCTGTGCACATTTACTGCAACTGACACACCCCCAGTCCATTTATATTGGCACAGATGATACGCCGCTGGAAATAGCCACCTTATACGAAAGTGTCGCCGCACTCATCGGGGCTCCAGCACCTATTCCCGACGTTAAAGCCCCTGCTACCGGAAAACGTTTATCGAACCAACGTTTAAAAAACAGCGGCTGGCAACCCAAATGGCCGGACACCCTAGCGGGCTACCATGCCATTGTTGCTGCTCAGCCGCGCTTACACGCCTAACAACACGTACTAACGAAAATTTATTCAGCAGCGCGTGCTTGTAAGATGGCTACAGCCGGTAAGCTTTTACCTTCAAGGTACTCTAGGAATGCCCCGCCACCCGTAGAGATATAGCCAATTTTATCGGCAATATTAAAGGTGGCGATGGCTGCTAAGGTGTCACCACCACCAGCGATTGAAAACGCGGGTGAATCCGCAATAGCTTCTGCCACCACCCGAGTCCCTTCAGAGAAAGCCGGGAACTCGAACACGCCCACTGGGCCGTTCCAAACAATGGTGCCCGCATCGTTCAAAATGGCAGCCAGCTCGTGTGCACTGTCGGGGCCGATATCCAGAATAAGATCATCTTCCTCTACATCACCAACGGCTTTAATCGTCGCCTGCGCATCCGTGGAAAAGCTCTTAGCGCACACCACATCGGTAGGAATCGGTACGTCGGCACCCCGCTCTTTCATCAAATCGATGACTGCTTTCGCCTCATCAACTTGCGTGGGTTCCGCCAACGACTTTCCAATGGCTAAGCCTGTAGCCAGCATAAAGGTGTTAGCAATGCCACCGCCCACAATCAATTTATCGACGCGTTCGGCCAAGGCTCGCAGAATGGATAATTTGGTGGATACCTTAGCACCGCCCACAATGGCCACTAAGGGTCGAGCTGGCTCGCTTAAGGTGCGCGATAACGCGTTTAACTCAGCTTCCAACAACGGGCCTGCACAGACCACAGGCGCGTAACGTGCTACCCCTTCTGTACTGGCTTGCGCTCGGTGGGCAGCACCAAACGCATCGTTCACAAAGACGTCACACAATGCCGCCATTTTGCGGGATAAGGTTTCGTCATTGGCTTTTTCGCCTACATTACAACGGCAGTTTTCCAACAAAATAAGCTGACCGGGCTCAATTTCCACCCCGTCAATCCAGTCGCGTTGTAGCGGCACTGGCATATTCAGCAGTTCGCTTAAACGCTCGGCAACTGGTGTCAGCGTATCGCGAGGCATAATTTCGCCCTCTTTAGGGCGCCCCAGATGACTCATCACCATCACCGCGGCACCAGCATCCAGCGCCATGCGAATTGCCGGTAATGAGGCTTTAATACGGGTGTCTTCGGTGATTAGCCCCGCAGCAAAGGGGACGTTCATATCAGAACGAATCAGTACTCGCTTACCTTTAATTTGGCCATCTTTAGCGAGCTGCGATAAAGTTTTTACAGTAGAAATCATGATGTGACGTTATTTTCCTCAAGACGCAACAAAGGCGGGCTGAACCCGCCTTCGATTGCTTTTGCTTTTTACTTAGCTGTCATCATGGCTTCTGCTGTATCGAGCATACGAATAGAGAATGCCCATTCGTTGTCGTACCACGCAGAGACTTTCACCAAACTGCCAGACACTTTAGTCAGTAAGGAATCGACCGTACTGGAGGCTGTGGTATGGTTGAAGTCGATGGAAACCAATGGCTCGTCGCTGTAGGCCAAAATACCTTTAAGTGGCCCTTCGGAAGCCGCCTTCAGAATTTGGTTCACTTCCTCTACAGTGGTGCTGCGACCCGCTACAAAAGACAAGTCGACCATCGATACGTTAATAGTTGGTACGCGTACTGCGAAACCATCAAGCTTGCCATTAAGCTCGGGCAATACCAACCCCACAGCAGCGGCCGCACCGGTTTTAGTGGGGATCATGCTCATGGTGGCCGAGCGAGCGCGACGCAAGTCTTTATGTGCTACGTCAGTTAACACCTGATCGTTGGTGTAAGCGTGAATGGTGGTCATCAAGCCATTCACAATACCCAACTCTTGATGCAAAGGTTGCACCAATGGCGCTAAACCGTTGGTTGTGCACGAAGCATTCGACACCACTGTGTGACTGGACTTCAGTACATCGTGGTTCACACCGTACACCACGGTGGCGTCTACATCTTTACCGCCCGGTGCTGAAATTAGCACCTTCTTGGCACCCGCTTGTAGGTGCGCACTGGCAGCTTCTTTAGTAGTGAAGCGACCGGTGCAATCTAACACCACATCAACGTTCAGCTCGCCCCAAGGCAATTTGGTAGGATCTCGCTCGGACAGCAAACGAATACGATCACCATTAACGATCAGGTAGTCGGTACCTTCAAGCTCGACTTCTCCGTTAAAACGGCCATGCACCGTATCGAAGCGAGTCAGGTGACGAGCAACCTCGTCCTGACCTGGGGCATTAATTGCCACAATCTCGATATTGTGCTTTTTCCCGTACTCGTAATGGGCTCGCAAGGTCATACGACCAATGCGGCCGTAGCCATTAATCGCGACGCGAATCGTCATAATAGATCTCCTGATTACAAAACTTGTTCAACGGCTTCAACGACACGCGCTGCAGTTAGGCCAAAATGCTCGAACAGCACATTAGCAGGTGCGGACTCGCCGTAAGTATCGATGCCAACTACTGCCCCATTTAGCCCCACGTACTTGTACCACAAGCCTGTAGAGCCAGCCTCGACCGCCACACGCGGGAGATGGGCAGGCAACACTTGGTCGCGCCAAGCAGCCTCTTGTGCATCGAAAACGCTGGTGCATGGCATCGATACCACACGCAC
>DATGRU010000190.1:0-3446 GCA_035303295.1 Paenalcaligenes sp. | reverse complement strand
AGGGCGTTTTCTAACTCGGCGATGCGCTCACCTTGATCATCAGTGCATTGTGCGCGCTGCTGTTGGATGGTTCGTAGGCGGTTATCGCCATCAATAACAAACTCGCGGGCAGGGCGCAGACGATCGCTAATTTCTTGCTCTACGCTAGCGACTCGCCAGCTTTCGGGCATAGATAGTTGGCCGGCATCTGGCTCCAGTTCGTGTTTCAAGAGTGCGAACAGCGTGGATTTACCCGCGCCGTTTTTTCCTACAATGCCCACGCGCTCACCTGGATGGATGGTGAAATTCGCGTTATCTAATAGAAGTTTAGTGCCACGCCGTAATGAGAGCTGACTGCCTTTAATCACGAAGTAGTTGCTCCCGCGTGAGTAGTAAAATTTGATCTTCGGCGTTTTCGGTACTTAACCAGACCGGGTCAAGATGAGGAAACGCTTGCACGAAATGATGGTATTCATTACCGATTTCCAGCACTAAGATTCCGTTAGGTGCGAGAAAATCGGGAGCACCTTCAAGAATTTTACGCACTAAATCCATACCATCATCGCCGCCAGCTAGTGCCATTACAGGTTCGTGACGGTACTCGTCAGGCAGCTCTTGCATTGAACCTTCGTTTACATAGGGCGGGTTAGAAATAATAATTTGATATTGGGTGTCGGGCAGGGCATCGTATAAATCACTTTCGATGGCAGTAACCCGATCATGTAGTTGGTAATCGTCAATGTTCTCTTGGGCCAAACTGAGTGCATCGTTAGACAAATCAACAGCGTCTACCAACGCATTTTCAAACGCTAAGGCACTTAAAATGGCTAAGCAGCCGGTGCCGGTGCAGAGGTCAAGCACGCTATCAACCATTTCAGGGTCTTCTACCCACGGCTCAAGCTGTTTTACCAAAAGTTCGGCGATGGGTGAGCGTGGCACGATGCAACGTTGGTCAACTTTGAAACGAAAACCTTGTAGCCACGCTTCGCCAGTAAGGTAGGCAGCGGGCACGCGCTCTGTGCAACGACGAGCGATAACTTGAATACAACGTTCGCGCTCGGTGCGGGTAAGACGAGCGTCTAAAAAAGGCTCCAGCGTATCGAGCGGTAGATGTAGCGAATGCAGTAATAGATAAACCGCTTCATCCCAAGCGTTATCACTACCATGCCCAAAGTTAAGTTCGTGTTTGGAAAACTGACTGAGTGACCAGCGTAATAAATCGCGCAAAGAGTGCAATTCTTCGATAGCCGAATCGCACTCCTGTTGAAAAGACGAAGTGGGCACAGGGTATCCTAGACTGAAAGAAAGGGAGGTGGGCATGAGGTGCTAAGGTTCAGCGACGCAATATGTGCCCGTTCAAGTGCCCTATTGTAAGCGGCTGGCAGCTGACTGTGTAGCAGGCAAGGTGAAATTGTTGTGGGTTTCTACCTGTGTTTTGGTGGGGGGCGGGTATCGCCTTCTTTGTTGTTTGGCACTGCGCTGCCACAACGGTAACTTTAGGCTATGTTAGAATGCGCCATTGTTACGAATAGTCGCTTATCGTGCGACTTAAGCACATTGCGCCGAGCGCAAGTCTTAGCTTTTTCCCATCTTCAATTAATGGCTGGCCATAACGCTATGTTGTGATTTGCCGTGTTCGGCACGCAATCAAGGTCAGGGTCTTATTACGCATGTCTACTTTCAAGAACGTTTGGCTTTTTAATGCACGACGCGATGTGGTGTCTGGCTTATTGGTCGCGCTGGCGCTCATCCCAGAAGCAATTGCTTTCTCGATTATTGCTGGGGTGGATCCCAAAGTCGGGCTGTATGCGTCGATGAGTATTGCCATCATCATTGCTTTTGCAGGCGGTCGACCCGGTATGATTTCTGCAGCCACAGGTGCGATGGCATTAGTTATTGTTACTCTGGTGAAAGACTATGGATTGCAGTATTTACTGGCGGCAACCATTCTGGCTGGGGTCTTGCAGATCTTCGCTGGTCTAATCAAGCTGGGAGGCTTGATGCGCTTTGTCTCACGCTCCGTGGTGACTGGGTTTGTGAACGCTTTAGCTATTCTTATTTTCATGGCACAACTGCCCGAACTAACGAATGTTACTTGGCATGTCTATGCTTTAACGGCTGCTGGGCTGGGCATCATTTATTTGCTGCCTTACGTCACAACGGTAGTGCCTTCGCCTCTTGTAACCATCATCGTACTCACGGCAGTGACGTTAATGTTCGGCATTGAGGTGCGTACGGTAGGCGATATGGGCGAGCTGCCCAGCACCTTACCGGTGTTTTTGTTTCCTGATATTCCATGGAATTGGGAAACACTTAAAATTATTTTCCCTTATTCTGTCGCGTTGGCGATTGTGGGTTTACTTGAGTCGCTGATGACAGCGTCCATCGTTGATGACATGACCGACACGCCAAGTAATAAGAACCGCGAGTGCACGGGGCAAGGTATTGCCAACGTGGCTACCGGCTTCTTAGGTGGCATGGCTGGTTGTGCCATGATTGGGCAGTCTGTTATTAACGTTAAAGCAGGCGGCAGGGGGCGCTTATCCACTCTGTGTGCTGGGGTGTTCTTGGCTTTGCTGATTGTGTTTTTTGGTGAGTGGGTCAAGCAAATTCCTATGGCTGCTTTGGTCGCAGTCATGATTATGGTCAGTATCGGCACCTTTGATTGGGGGTCGTTAAAGGCTTTATATGTACAGCCTAAAAGCTCAAGCGTGGTGATGCTGGCAACGGTAGTCGTCACAGTATGGACCCACGACCTATCTAAAGGGGTGTTGGTGGGGGTCTTGTTGTCGGCCTTGTTTTTTGCCCATAAAGTGGTTGATTTGCTTAGCGTCTACAACTATTTGTCCGAAGACGGCTTAACGCGCTTTTATAAAGTTCGTGGGCAATTGTTCTTTGCCTCGGCTAGACAGTTCGAAGATAGTATCGATTTGAATGAGCCTGTGAAGAACGTGTCTATCGATTTAAGCGATGTGCACGTTTGGGATATTACGGCAGTGGAAAGCCTAGAAAAAATCCATACTAAGCTTAGCAATAAAAAGATTCAGGTTAGTTTTTATGGATTGAATAAGGATTCGCGACGTTTGATTCTACGTCTTGCATCTGAGCCTAAAAAGCTGTTGGCTATCACCTAGGAAGAGAGGGGCGCTTCGCTAAAGCGTCAATAAGGTAGCGATTGTTTACAGCAGGCCCTAACGCCTAATGGCATGCTGTAAGCAGTTGGTACCTTCACTAGGAGTTGTGATGTCTAAAACATCAATGGCGTTTCTAGTAAGCCTATTAGCTGGCTGCGGCTTAATGCCGCTGGACCAAGCCCCCGTCGATAATTATGCAACGGTAGCGCCGCAGTCGGCAGGCCTGCAGGTGGCTGGCATATGGACTGCCCAGCAAAGCAACGAGGTGATTAGCTTACGGGTCGACGACGATGGTCGGGGCGTTGTGTGTATGGACAACGAGGCCTCGCCTGA
>DATGRU010000189.1:0-7577 GCA_035303295.1 Paenalcaligenes sp. | reverse complement strand
GCCCCTGTAACCGGCTTGGTGGGCGGTTTGCTAGGTGGCGGTCGCTAAATAACGCCACCTAAGGAAGGCATTAAGCTCTCTGCCCCTAAGTCCGTCGAAAGACCACTTAGGGGCAGCGCTTAACAAGCTACCCACTTCGCTTCACTGATTCGGCCAGAAGGAGGCCCCTTACCGTGCTTTCTCCACAATTAATCGACGACGCCTCTGTCATTATGGTTAGGCAGCTTTTGCTTCACATCGAAGCAAACAAAGCACGCATGGCTGAACAAGCAGGCCTAAGCCTTGGCGATTACAAGGCGCTGGAATACATTAGCGAATTTGAAATACTGGCTACAGGTGAACTAGCACGATTATTAAACTTAAGCCCCAGTGGCGTTAGCGCTTTAGTCAGTCGACTAGAAAAAGCCGGCTTCATTGAACGTGACCGCCACCCCATGGACCGACGCGTGGTTGCTATTCGTCCGATAACCGCAACCTGTCATCCGATTTTGTCAGCGCCACAACATGAAGTAAGCGCTGCGCTGGAAAAGATGGCACAACGCAACCCTAAACAAACGCTGGCGATGTACGATTTACTGCAAAGTATGCTGACCCAATTGAAAAGTACGCCTGCACCGTGGGCGGAACCCAAATCAAGTTAATTTAGGCCCAGGCCTGCACAGCCAATAGAACGACTGCCGCGAACAACAAGGGTGGACCAAAAGGCACCACCGGCGCTGACGTCAAGCGCCGCCAATTCATAGCCAGTACGATTACTGCGGCTAAGCCCAAGAACAGCAGCAGCCATTGCAAACCCAACCACAGCATCAAGGCAGCGATTAATTTTGTATCGCCTGCGCCCATGGATGCCCTGCCAGTCAGCGCTTCGTACAACCAACACACCCCTTGCAACACCACATACACTGCCACAGCGACCAATACATGCGCGCCCAAGAGGGCCTGACTGTAAGCGTAAGCCCCTCCCAGTACAGCCACACAGGCCACCAAGGCATCAGGTAGCACATATAAATGACGATCAATACGCCATAAAGCCGTTGCCACGGGCAGCAAGATCACCAATAACCATTGCTGCACGATGCTGCTTTGACCCACCACTGCGATCGCCAGCCCTAGCAGCAGCCCCACCGTTGAGCCGTGCAGCCGCCACCTAAAGCCACTTCTTGAAGACATGACCTCTGCTGCACACGACAATGCCGTCGCTGCGTTAACCGATGCACCACTACTTACACGGGCTCTATAACAACGTGCGTATCGCTCGCCGAAATAGGCGCCGCCTACAAGTAATGCTAAAGTCAGCAGTAAATTGAAATCAGATAGGTTCATGCGTACGGAGAATTTCCTTCTGCGTAAGACACAGGTCACGGCCCGTAGTTTATGATATTTTGCATAAGGGTCGTGGCAAACTACATGCGCCTATCGTACCCATTGTTCTCGTCCAGCCTACGCTGGTTTTTTCTTTTCAGAACATCAAGGAGCTCACACTCATGCCAACTGTTCGTCTCACCCGTTTTTGCTTTGGCTTAAGCATTCTTGGTTCAGCCCTTGCTTTCATGCCGAGCACCGTTAATGCCCTACCCAGCGGCGTTAGCAAAGGGACAACGGTTGAAGGGGTTAGTGAATACACGCTAGAAAATGGTTTGCGTGTGCTTTTGGCTCCCGATGCGTCGCGGCCCAATACCACCGTTAACATGACCTATTTAGTTGGCTCGCGACACGAGAATTACGGTGAAACGGGTATGGCTCATCTACTTGAGCACATGCTGTTCCGTGGCACACCCAAGCTACCCAATGCGCTGGCCGAGTTTTCACGACGCGGTTTAGCGGCTAATGGCACCACCTCGTCTGATCGCACCAATTATTACGCAAGCTTCGCTGCGAACCCCGAGACCTTAAACTGGTACATAGACTGGCAAGCTGACGCCATGGTGAATGCCACCATTTCTCGCGAAGATTTAGACGCGGAAATGACCGTAGTGCGTAACGAGATGGAGCGAGGCGAAAACAGCCCATTCCGCGTCTTGATGCAAAAAATGCAGTCGTCAGCTTACCAGTGGCACAACTATGGCAAAACCACGATCGGTGCGCGCTCCGATGTTGAGAATGTAGATATCGGCCAACTACAAGCCTTTTACCGCGAGTACTACCAACCGGATAACGCGGTGTTAATCGTTAGCGGTCAATTCGATGTTGATGCCACGCTGGAGCAAATTGCCAATAGCTTTAATGCCATTAAAAAACCCGAGCGCAGCTTACGCCCTGAATACACCCAAGAGCCGGTGCAAGATGGTACTCGCACGGTAACGGTGCGTCGCCAAGGTGGCTCCCCCATTGTGGCCGCGCAATATCACATTCCCGCCGAAGCGCACCCTGACTTTATTCCTGTCAGCCTAGGCGCCAGCATTCTAGGCGACACCCCATCGGGCCGCTTGTATCAGTCGCTGGTGAATAAAGATCTGGCGACCAGCGTATTTGGTTTTGCTGCAGCACAACACGACCCCGGTTATGCCTTCTTCGCTGCCGAGCTACAAGCGGATATGGATCAGAAACGAGCGCTTGACACCCTAAACCAAGCGCTGGAAAACCTTGCCGAACAGCCGATTACTGAAGAAGAGCTCGCCCGTATACGCAGTAAGTGGTTAGATGGTTGGTCACGCACCTATGCTGATCCAGCCCAACTTGCCGCCGCCTTATCTGAAAGTGTGGCCAGTGGTGATTGGCGCTTATTCTTCTTAGCCCGTGATCGCGTCGAAACAGTCAGCGTTGACGATGTACAAAGCGCCTTAACGCGCTGGCTGGTTGCCGACAACCGCACCAACGGCTTGTACATTCCAACACAAACACCTAAACGCGCCCCCGCCTTTGAGCCCACAGATTTAAATGCCCTGCTGGACGACTATGAAGGCCGAGACATCACTGCCGACATTGAAAGCTTTATTCCCACCCCAGAGAACATTGATGCCCAAACTCAGCGTGAATCTCTTGAGCTGGCTAACAATTTAGGCGACGTGAAGTTAGCCCTGTTACCCAAAGCCACCCGAGGCGACCGAGTTGAAGCCATTCTTAGCATTCGTTTTGGTGAAGCCGACGAGCTTAAAGGTAGCCGCGCTGTTGGCAGTGCCGTAGCCAGTTTATTGGATTACGGTACCGATCGTCTGCAGCGTCAAGAAATTGCCGACGCCTTCACGAAGCTGCAGGCCAGCGTTAGCTTTAGCGGCAGCAGCAACGGCGTAAACGTTCGTATTTCCACCTTAGGTGAAAACCTCGCCCCCACCCTAGAACTCGCTTTAGCAGTGTTACAACACGCGAATTTCCCTGAAGCAGAACTCAGCAAATACAAAGCGCGTGTGCTAACTGCCTTAGCCAATGCTAAAACCGAACCTACCGAGCTGGCCTCATTAACGCTGGCGCGCCACGACAACCCATGGCCTAAAGACGATATCCGCTATACCCCCAGCTTTGACGAATCCATTGCTGAAACCGAAGCCTTAACGCGAGCCGACCTAATTGCCTTTCACGACCGCTTCTACGGCACGGGTCATGTCCGCTTCAGCGCGGCCGGTAGCTTCGACCCTGATGCCGTGCGCGAAACGTTGAAGAAAGGCCTTAGCGCATGGAAGTTGGCACCCGAGTACGTGCGTCCGGAAAACCCATACACCACCATGACGCCAGAAAACTTCGATATCAACACCCCCGACAAAGCCAACGCCTTTTATTTGGCACGGCAAAACGTGAAGCTGCAAGACACAGAGGCCGATTTCGCCGCGCTGTATCTGGCTAATTACATGCTTGGGCAGTCGGAAACCTCGCGTTTGTGGAATCGTGTACGGGTTGGTGAAGGCTTATCGTACGATGTACGCAGTGTGCTAAATGTATCGTCTTACGAGCCTCGCGCCACATGGACGTTATATGCTATTCACGCCCCCGAGAACTCCGAACGTGTAGATGCCACCATCAAAGAAGAACTGCATAAAGTGCTGGACGAAGGCTTTACCGAAACCGAAGTGCGTGAAGCCGTCGATGCCTTACTGCAGTATCGCAAATTAGCGCGTAGCCAAGATGGCGTATTAGCATCAACCTGGTCGCGTTACCTCGACTTAGAGCGCAGCTTTGCTTGGTCACAAAAAATGGATGATGAACTCAATACCCTGACCGCAGACGAGGTCAACAAAGTAGTTCGTCAGTACCTTGATGTGGATGCCTTTAGCATTGCTATTGCGGCAGATCATAGCAAACAAAACGCAGCCACAAACCAGTAAAGCAAAACGAGGCTGTGCCACTCTTTTAAGTAGCACGGCCTATTGCTTAAACCGCTTATTCTGCCACATTAACGCATACAAAAAAGCCCAGCTTATTAAAAGCTGGGCTTTTTTGTGGAGCAAGTCGAAAACTAAAGCGTCAATGCACTTGCTCGTAGGCTATGCCTGTTTACGAGAAAAAGTTTTTCACTTTATCCGTCCACGACTCACTTTTAGGGGAGTGTTTATCGCCACCGGTTTTCAGTGCTTCCTCGAACTGACGCAAAATTTGCTTCTGTTCGTCGGATAAACGCACCGGTGTTTCCACCTGAATATGGCAATATAAATCACCCGGATAGCTGGAACGCACACCGCGTATACCTTTACCCCGCAAGCGGAACGTTTTACCCGCTTGAGTACCTTCAGGAATGGTGATTTCACCCCGTCCGGTTAAGGTAGGCACCTCAATTTCGCCCCCTAGCGCAGCAGTGGTGAATGGGATGGTTAAACTGCAATGCAAATCATCGCCGTCCCGCTCAAAAATACCGTGCTGCTTCAGGTGAATTTCCACGTACAAGTCACCGGGAGGCCCACCGTTCACACCGGGCTCACCATTGCCTGCCACACGGATACGCATGCCATCGTCAATACCGGCTGGGATCTTAACTTCAAGCGTTTTATCGATGCGCTTGCGTCCTACACCGTGACATGAGTTACACGGCTCTTTAATTTCCTTACCGGTACCGTGACAAGTAGGACATGTCTGCTGCACACTGAAAAAGCCCTGCTGCATACGTACCGCACCAGCACCATGACATGTGCTACATGTGGTGGGTTCAGTACCGGGTTTAGCGCCAGAACCGTCACACACATCACAGTTTTCCCAGCTAGGCACTCGAATTTCGGTCTCAAAACCTTGAGCAGCTTGTTCTAAGCTAATTTCCAGTGAATATTTCAGGTCGGAACCACGATATACCTGTGGACCACCCCCTGCACGACGTCCGCCGCCGAAGATCTCGCCAAAGATATCGCCCAGATCACCGAAGCCACCGCCAAAACCGCCGCCCATACCACCCATACCAGCATTTGGGTCGACACCCGCATGACCGTACTGATCGTAGGCTTGACGTTTTTGATCGTCGTACAGAATTTCGTAAGCTTCTTTAGCTTCTTTAAATTTAGTCTCGGCTTCCTGACTGTCGGGATTTCTATCCGGATGGTATTTCATGGCCATCTTGCGATAAGCCTTCCGGATCTCGTCCTTACTCGCGTTTTTTGCGATGCCGAGTACTTCGTATAAGTCGCGTTTTGCCATTTTGACTGTTGGAGCCTAAAGCTCTTTTATAAAATAAGAATGCCCGGCGCCCACAACTGTTGTGAGAAACCGGGCCCGATACTAAACAGTCACACGCTTACTGATCGCGCTTAACTTCCTTGAAGTCAGCATCAACCACATCGTCGTCTGCAGGTTTAGCACCTTCTTCAGCGCCCTGCTCAGCAGCAGCTTGTGCTTGCATGTCGGCGTACATTTTTTCGCCCAGTTTCTGCGAAGCAGCGCTTAGCGCTTCAACCTTGGCATCGATAGCTTCTTTATCACCGTCTTTCAGGGTTTCTTCCAGCTCGGTAATGGCTGTTTCGATGGCTTCTTTCTCGCCAGCTTCCAACTTGTCACCATAGTCGGCCAGCGACTTGCGTGTAGCATGAACCAGTGCTTCACCCTGATTACGTGCCATGGCTAGCTCGGCGATACGATGGTCTTCTGCGGCATTGGCCTCAGCATCTTGAACCATGCGCTGAACTTCTTCGTCGGTTAGACCCGAGTTTGCCTTGATCGTAATTTTGTTCTCTTTGCCTGTGCCTTTATCTTTGGCCGATACATGCAAAATACCGTTGGCATCAATATCAAAAGTTACTTCAATTTGAGGCACACCACGTGCTGCGGGTGGAATACCCTCTAGGTTAAACTCGCCCAGTGCTTTGTTACCGGCAGCAATTTCACGTTCGCCTTGATACACCTTAATGGTCACGGCAGGCTGGTTATCATCTGCGGTAGAGAACACTTGCGTATGACGCGTTGGGATTGTGGTGTTCTTCTCGATCATCTTGGTCATCACACCGCCCAGCGTCTCGATACCCAAAGACAAGGGGGTTACGTCTAGCAGCAACACGTCTGAACGGTCGCCCGACAACACCGAACCTTGAATGGCTGCACCTGCTGCAACCGCTTCGTCAGGGTTCACATCACGACGAGGATCACGGCCGAAGAATTCTTTAACCAGCTCTTGGACTTTAGGCATGCGGGTCATACCGCCGACCAAAATCACGTCATCAATTTCGGAAACCTTAACGCCGGCATCTTTGATAGCGATACGGCAAGGATCGATAGAACGCTGAATAAGGTCTTCAACCAACGCTTCCAATTTGGCGCGTGTGATTTTCAGGTTCAAGTGCTTAGGACCTGAAGCGTCTGCCGTAATGTAGGGCAAGTTAATTTCAGTTTGCTGAGTTGAAGACAATTCAATCTTCGCTTTTTCAGCAGCCTCTTTCAGACGTTGCAATGCCAATACGTCTTTAGACAAATCTGCACCGCTTTCTTTCTTGAACTCGTCGATGATGTAGTCGATGATGCGTTGGTCGAAGTCTTCACCACCTAAGAAGGTATCACCGTTGGTGGACAACACTTCAAACTGCATTTCACCATCAACGTCGGCAATTTCAATAATCGAAATATCGAAGGTACCACCACCCAAGTCGTACACCGCAATTTTGCGATCGCCTTCGGAAGCTTTATCCAGACCAAAGGCCAATGCTGCAGCGGTTGGCTCGTTAATGATACGTTTTACTTCTAGACCAGCAATGCGGCCAGCATCTTTAGTGGCCTGACGCTGACTGTCGTTGAAGTACGCAGGTACGGTAATAACGGCTTCAGTAACGGGCTCACCCAAGTAGTCTTCCGCTGTTTTCTTCATTTTACGAAGAATATCGGCCGACACCTGCTGAGGAGCCAACTCTTTACCTTGTGCCTCAACCCACGCATCACCGTTATCGGCCTTAACAATTTTGTAAGGCATTTGTTCGATATCGGTTTGCACTGCTTTTTCACTGAACTTGCGACCAATTAAACGCTTCACCGCATACAGGGTGTTCGTTGGGTTGGTTACAGCTTGGCGCTTAGCGGGCGCACCCACAAGAATTTCACCATCGGGCATATAGGCAACGATGGAAGGTGTGGTGCGAGTACCCTCGGCGTTTTCAATAATTTTGACCTGATCACCATCCAGTACAGCTACACAGCTGTTGGTAGTACCAAGGTCAATACCGATGATTTTGCTCATGTTTTTT
>DATGRU010000188.1:0-9684 GCA_035303295.1 Paenalcaligenes sp. | reverse complement strand
TCTGCACGCAAACGCGTAATTTGTGTAGAAAACAGAAACTGGGTACCCGCTGCCTCGGCCCGTTTGGCGAGTTCGCATGCAAATGCATAAGCATCGCCCGACTCATCATCAACGTTGTAATCACCACCCGCAATTAGGTTTTTTACACTGGCCAACGATGGCTCCAACGCCACAATTTCATCGGGACTTAAGAGTCGACGCTCAACCCCGAAGTCGCGCATGACATCGGCCATATCCTGCGCCTCGTCAAAACTGCGGGAGTCTCGATAAAAGTGCAATACACCGCGCTCGATACAATGGTACTGAATGTCTAGATCGTTACGCATGTGCTGCAAGGTAGAGCGACTAAACTGCGCTAAATTAACCAGTGCGCGGACATTCGGTTCGAAACGCGCAGGCAAGCACTCAGCCAGAAAACGCAAACCCCATGCCCATTGTTTAGGATCTAATGAGGGCCGAAACCACAACGGCGCATTGTCTTTCATTAACCAGCGCGCTAACCGCCACGGAGCTTGAGGATTTGCCCAAGGCTCGGCGTATGAAACCGAGACTTGCCCACCTGCCGCACGCGAAGTTTCTTGCGCTGGCCCAGACTGACGATCGATAACGGTAACGTCGTGACCATCATTTTGTAACCACCATGCGGTGGATACCCCCACTATTCCACTACCTAATACCGCTATTCTCATTTTTGGCTTCCTAAGACTTGTCAGGCACTGAAGCAAGCACCGCTATAGTAACGGTTTTTTATATCGCATCCGCCTCAGACGTGAACGCGTCCGCATAAAAGGCTTCATCAGGTAAGTGGCACTGCGAAACAAAGTCTTTACGCGCAGTTTCCACCATAATCGGTGCGCCACATGCATACACCTCATAAGCAGAAAGGTCGGGCAAATCGTGCATCACGGCATGGTGTACAAAACCGGTGCGACCTGTCCAGTTATCATCGGGCAACGCTTCAGAAATAACAGGCACAAAACGGAAATTAGGCAACGTATTTGCCCATGACTCGGCCAACTCGCTCATGTACAAATCGCGGGGACGACGCCCACCCCAATACAACACCACATCGCGCTGAATATCGTGTTGCTGCATATGCTCGATAATGGCTTTAATGGGAGCAAAGCCTGTGCCGCTAGCCAACATCACAATCGGCTTAGTGCTTTCTTCACGCAAAAAGAAGGAGCCTAACGGCGCTTCAACCCGAAGGATTGCGCGCTCTTTTAATTGCGTCTCGCCAACCCCAAACACCTGATCGGTAAATACCCCACCGGGTAAATGACGAATGTGCAGCTCGACTACATTATCTTCGTTCGGTGGCGTCGCCATTGAGTAGCTACGACGGAGCCCATCTTTTAACAGAAAATCAAGATACTGACCTGCGTAATAATAGAGCGGATTCGCAGCTGGCAACTGTACTTTCAAGATTGCAACGTCGTCACTAAGCTGCTCAATACCAATCACCCGTGACGGCATTTTACGCACTTGAATATCGCTCATGACCTGTGCTTGAGGCGATTCAATGACCAAGTCGGATTGCGCACGGGCCTGACACAACAAGGTATACCCTTGCTGAATTTCGCTAGCTTCAAGAATGTTCGCTGGCGCATCACCCGCCTCGACCACGCCTTCTACTATTTTTCCCTTACACGTCGAACATGTGCCGTTGCGGCAGCTGTAAGGTAATAACACTTTGGCTTCCAAGGCAGCATCCAACACTGACTGGCCCTCGTGTACAGAAAACGTTAAGCCAGATGGCTGCACCTTCACCGTAAAACTCATAACAATAATCTTCTTCGAAAACAAAATGCATGCCGCAAGAACAACGGCATGCCCTCACCTTAGGTGAGAATAAGTATTAGCCCGCTCGCTGCAGAGCCGGCTTCGCAATTTTAGTATCCAGTAACTTGCCTTTACGCGCACGCTTCGCTTTGTAATGTTGCACTTCGGTTGGCCCTAAGGTCTCGACCCAATCACGGCGCCGATACACTCCCGCTAACTGGAAGCCGGCTTCACCTGCAGCAGCCCACTGAGCCAAACGATCGCCATCATCAATTCCCATCATGATCGTACCTCGACCGCCCCCGGATAACTGGCGCAACTCAGCAAGTTCAATAACCATAAAACGGCCCTTTTTACTGAATAACGCCAAATCGGTATCACCTTCTTGCAGTATCAATGGAGGCAACACATGGTCACCCTTAGGCACGGTAAGAAACTGTTTCCCAGCACGTTGACGGGTGGTTAAATCGCTGTGTTTAGCGATGAACCCATAACCGCTGTCTGTGCCCAACACATACTGCTGTGTGGCGGGACCGGCTACCACATGCTGTACCGGTGCACTGGCATTAATATCGGCCATCGCGGTGATAGGTTGGCCATCACCACGCCCCGAAGGAATGGTAGCAGCGGCCACCGTATACACACGCCCATCGGCACCAATTGCCACCACATCGTCTGTACTTCGACACTCGATGGCCGCTTTAAATCCATCTCCGGTTTTAAAGCCAATTGTACTGGTATCAACTCCATGCCCCTGACGACGGCGTAGCCACCCCTTATTTGACACGATAATGGTGACGGGCTCATCGGGAACTTTAACGTCCAATACCGCACGCTCAGCCTCTTCAATAACTGTTCGGCGCTCATCACCGTAGGTTTTGGTGTCAGCCTCGATCTCTTTGATCATCATGCGTTTAAACGCCGCTTTACTATCAAGCAACTGTTGTAGCTTCTGCTGCTCAGCACGCTGCTTTTCCAACTCTTGCTCGATTTTGAAACCCTCTAAACGCGCTAACTGGCGTAGGCGCATCTCAAGAATATCTTCAGCCTGACGCTCTGATAGCTGGAATTTATCCATTAGCGCCATGCGAGGCTCGTCAGCCTCGCGGATGGTTTGGATGACGGCATCGACATCCAAATACACCACCATCCGCCCTTCCAAAATATGAATACGATCCAGCGTTTTATCCAGTCGATACTGAGTACGTCTGCGCAAGGTATGACTGCGGAACTGTAACCACTCATCCAACATGGTGCGCAGGTTACGCTGGCCCGGTCGCCCATCAATACCGATACTGACCAGATTCACGGTACTGTTACTTTCCATACTGGTCTGAGCCAATAAGGTGTTTACAAAGTCGTCGCGGCTAATACGGCTACTTTTAGGTTCAAAAACCAGACGCACCGGCGCATCTTTACCGGACTCATCACGTACCGAATCCAGCAGCCCTAACAATAAGGCACGTGTTTGTTGTTGCTCGGCGGTTAACGCCTTGCGCCCAGCTCGTATTTTTGGATTGGTTTTTTCTTCAATTTCTTCCAGAATTTTCTGCGTGGAGGTTCCCGGTGGCAGCTCAGTAATGACCAATTGCCATTGACCACGCGCCATTTCTTCGAAGGTCCAACGTGCTCTAACCTTTAAACTGCCACGCCCACTGCGATAAACATTCGCCAGTTCTTCACGACTGGAAATGATTTGTCCGCCACCCGGAAAGTCGGGACCGGGCACAATGGAGAACAGCTCTTCATCGCTGAGTGCATCATCTTTAAGTAGCGCTACGCAAGCATTCGCCACTTCCGTTAAGTTATGCGGCGGGATTTCAGTGGCCATCCCCACGGCAATACCCGACGCGCCGTTTAATAGCGCGATAGGCAAACGTGCGGGCAACAGTAATGGTTCTTGCTGCGAACCGTCGTAGTTGGGGGCAAAATCTACGGTGCCTTCATTCAACTCGTCTAATAACAAGCGAGAGAATGGTGTAAGTCGTGCCTCGGTATAACGCATCGCTGCCGCATTATCACCATCTCGGGAACCAAAGTTACCTTGGCCATCGATAAGTGGGTAGCGTAGCGAAAAGTCTTGTGCCATACGTACCATGGCATCGTAAGCGGCCTGGTCGCCATGCGGGTGATACTTACCCAACACATCGCCGACCACGCGGGCCGATTTAACTGGCCGCGAACCCGATGCAAGGCCCATCGCCTGCATCGCAAACAAAATGCGGCGCTGTACGGGTTTCTGCCCATCGGACACATCGGGAAGCGCACGCCCACGCACAACGGAAACGGCATAATCAAGGTACGCTTGCTCGGCGTAGGCACCTAAACTTATGCCCCCATCATCGTCTTGGGTAAACAGGCCGTTCTGTACAAAATCCATAATACCTAGTTATTTAATGTTAATCGGGCCTAGTCGCTAGACATCCACATCAGCCAAGTTACCCTTAGCTTCCAACCATGTACGACGTTGGGCCGCTTCACCACGCCCCATCAGCATTTCAAACAACGTCTCTGTACCTTGTACGCCCAGTTCGCCATAGCGCACCGGTAATAAGCGGCGAGTATCGGGGTTCAACGTGGTGTCCCACAACTGTTCGGCGCTCATCTCGCCCAAGCCCTTAAAGCGACTGATGCTCCAGTGCCCCTCTTTCACCCCTTCCACACGTAGCTTTTCTTGAACACCATCAAGCTCTGCCTGATCGAGGCAATAAATTTTTCGTGCTGCTCGCTTGCCCACTGCTGGTACGTCCACGCGGAACAGGGGCGGGCGAGCAACAAAGATGTGACCACGCTCGATTAAACGCGGAAAGTGCTTGAAAAACAGGGTTAACAACAGAACTTGAATGTGCGCGCCGTCAACGTCGGCATCCGACAAAATACAAATACGACCATAACGCAAGCCTGATAGATCAACCTCATCATTTGGGCCGTGTGGATCTACACCGATGGCTACCGCAACATCGTGAATCTCTTGATTCGCAAATAAACGATCTTTATGTACTTCCCACGAGTTCAGCACTTTACCTCGAAGGGGCAAAATAGCCTGTACTGTTTTATCACGCCCCATTTTTGCCGAACCACCCGCCGAGTCACCCTCGACTAAGAACAATTCAGTGCGCGTTGGGTCTTGCGATTCACAATCGGTAAGCTTGCCGGGTAACACGGCCACGCCCGAGCTTTTACGCTTCTCAACTTTCTGCGACGAACGCACTCGCGCCTGCGCATGTTTAATGGCGTAATCTGCAAGCTTTTTGGCGGCTTCAACATTTGCATGCAAGGTCAGCTCAAGCGCATGTCGCACATAGCTGCTAATCATGCGTACGGCATCGCGGCTGTTTAAGCGCTCTTTAATTTGCCCTTGGAATTGCGGGTCGAGTATCTTGGCCGACAGTACAAAACTAGCCCGTGCGAATACGTCTTCAGGCAACAACCGTATCCCTTTGGGAATAAGGCTGTGCAATTCAGCAAAGTTTTTAACGGCATTGAATAAACCATCGCGCAAACCCGACTCGTGGGTGCCCCCGGCTGGTGTGGAAATCAAATTGACATACGACTCCCTAACCACAGCGCCGTCAGCCGTCCATGCTACTACCCAGTGGGCACCTTCACCCTCTGAATAATCGTCATCATCGGCCAGTGCATATTGTTGCCCCTCGAACAAAGGAACAATATAGTCAGCCCCTTCTAGGGTTTCTTCCAAATAGCCACGCAAACCATTTTGGTAGCACCACTCACGCGACTCACCCGTTTTTTCGTTAACAAACTGAACCGTTACACCGCTAAGCAATACCGCCTTACTTCGCAATACATGCAATAGTTCAGGTACAGGAATGACGGGGGAATCGAAGTATTGCGCGTCAGGCCAGAGTCGTACCCGCGTTCCGGTATTACGCTTGCCTACCGACGAGACCTCATTTAATGGCGTAACTAGCTCGCCACCCTCGAAGGCAATGAAATGCATCGCACCGTCACGTTTAACCTCAACCTCTAAACGAGTGGACAAGGCGTTGGTAACAGACACCCCTACACCATGTAAACCGCCCGAAAAGGCATAGGCTCCGCCATCAGCCTTATTAAACTTGCCACCTGCGTGCAAACGTGTAAACACGATCTCGACAACAGGCGCCCCTTCTTCTGGGTGCATGCCCACAGGAATGCCACGTCCGTTATCTTCTACAGACAGACTGCCATCACTGTGCATGCAGACTTTCAACACACTAGCAAAGCCAGCTAGCGCCTCGTCGGCTGCGTTATCGATTACTTCCTGCAGAATATGAAGTGGGTGATCAGTGCGGGTGTACATACCGGGACGCTGACGCACCGGTTCTAACCCTTTAAGCACCCGTATGGAGCTTTCGTCGTATTGAGGAATAGCCAAAGTGACCCCTAGCTGAGTACAAATGAAACGGTTATTTTACGAATTGTTGGCAAGAAGCCCAAATGACGACTCGCGCCACGCGGCAACAACCACTACAATGGGTCAATTCTACGGCTAAAGCAGCCACAAAGAAGTTACGCTTAATCGACAACAACCTAACGATACTGCCTAAACACCACTGTAAGCGTGTTTCCTACAGGTTTTCCATTTAATTTTATATCTCTTAGACCCCATGAGCGATTCTATTAAACACGTATCCGACGCTTCTTTTAATGACGACGTCCTAAATGCCAACCTACCCGTATTGGTCGATTACTGGGCCGCTTGGTGTGGTCCATGTAAAGCGATTGCACCTTTACTAGACGAAGCTGCCGAAATTTTCAAAGGGCGTGTTATCATTGCTAAAGTTAACGTCGATGAAAATCCGGAAACAGCAGCCAAATATGGCATCCGCGGCATCCCTACCCTCATGCTGTTTAAGAATGGCCAAGCCGTTCAAACTAAAGTAGGTGCTCTAAACCGCTCACAGCTCACGGCATTTCTCGACGAATCCCTATAAACGTACAACAGTTTCGCGCGAGCCCACTCTAGGCTCGCCGCCATTGGCTGAAACCCTTCTTTTCCTCTCATGCACCTCAACGAATTAAAAGCTCTGCACGTCTCGCAGTTGCTAGAAATGGCTGCCAGCCTGGAAATCGATAACGCAAATCGTCTTCGCAAACAAGAACTTATGTTTGCCATCATGAAAAAGCACGCTAAAAAAGGCGAACAAATTTTCGGCGACGGCGTTCTCGAAGTACTGCCTGATGGCTTCGGCTTTTTGCGTTCGCCGGAAACGTCCTATTTAGCCAGCACTGACGACATCTACATTTCCCCTTCGCAAATTCGTCGTTTCAATTTGCACACGGGCGACTCTATCGAAGGTGAGGTTCGCACTCCTAAAGATGGCGAGCGCTACTTTGCTCTGGTCAAAGTCGACAAAGTAAATGGCATGCAACCCGAGGCCATCAAACATCGCATTATGTTTGAGAACCTAACGCCGCTGCATCCTAACCAGCCGATGATTCTCGAGCGTGAAATCAAAAGCGAAGAGAACATCACTGGGCGTATTTTGGATATTTTCTCGCCTATCGGTAAAGGTCAGCGCGGACTCATTGTCGCCAGTCCTAAGTCGGGTAAAACGGTGATGATGCAGCATATTGCACACGCCATCACCACCAACTACCCCGAAGCTTTCTTAATCGTGCTGCTTGTGGATGAGCGCCCCGAGGAAGTAACCGAAATGCAACGTACAGTACGAGGTGAAGTGGTTGCGTCTACCTTTGACGAACCCGCTACTCGTCACGTGCAAGTTGCCGAAATGGTTATTGAAAAAGCCAAGCGCTTGGTTGAGCTGAAAAAAGACGTGGTCATTTTGCTCGACTCCATCACGCGCTTAGCCCGAGCCTATAACACGGTTGTTCCTTCTTCAGGTAAAGTGCTCACCGGTGGTGTGGATGCTAATGCTCTACAACGCCCCAAACGCTTCTTTGGTGCGGCGCGTAATCTGGAAGAAGGTGGCTCACTGACCATCATCGGTACCGCTCTGATTGAAACCGGTAGCCGCATGGACGAAGTTATCTATGAAGAGTTTAAAGGTACAGGTAACGCCGAGATCCATTTAGAACGTCGTTTGGCTGAAAAACGGATGTACCCAGCGATCAACCTGAACAAAACAGGAACACGTCGGGAAGAGCTGCTTATCAAACCCGACTTACTGCAGAAAATCTGGGTATTACGCAAATTTATCCACGACATGGATGAAGTGGAAGCCATGGATTTTATTCTCGACAAAATTCGCGCTACCAAAACCAATGCCGAATTCTTCGAAATGATGAAGAAGTAATCGCTCAGCAAAAGCCTCGTTCATACGAGGCTTTTTTGTTTTCGGTGTCTGGTTTACACCACTTTGCCTGCACAAAATATTCGCGTATAGATATTTTCCTAACTACTTTTCTTTATTACGATAACTAAGCGTAGTAAAAAAGTAATGGCAGCTGGCTTAATCTGAAGCTCAGCCGCCAACATCAGGGGCCACCTTTAATCGGTGGTATATCGCTAACTCTTATTTTCTTTTAATCCTGCTGAGCATATGGTTTATTGATCTACGTACTCAGTTTTACGACAGAGCTTCTATCCATGAAAAACTCGAATCTAGAGCAGTTCCTAGAGTCTGTCCGTGCCCGTGACCCTCATCAGCCTGAATTTATGCAGGCCGTTACTGAAGTGATGGGCAGTTTATGGCCGTTTATTCAACAAAACCCGCATTACGCCGATCACGGCTTACTCGAACGTCTTGTAGAGCCCGAACGCATTATTCAGTTCCGCGTATCGTGGGTAAATGATCAAGGCAAAGTGGAAACCAACCGCGCTTTCCGCATTCAACACAGCAACGCCATCGGCCCTTATAAAGGTGGCTTACGCTTTCATCCAGACGTTAACCTGTCTGTTCTTAAATTTCTCGCCTTCGAACAAACCTTTAAAAACGCCCTCACTACCCTACCAATGGGCGGAGCAAAAGGTGGTTCCGACTTCAACCCAAAAAATCGCTCAGAAAACGAAATCATGCGCTTTTGCCAAGCCATTACCGTTGAGCTTCACCGTCATCTAGGACCAGACACCGACATTCCAGCTGGTGATATTGGCGTAGGCGGACGCGAGATTGGTTTTATGGCGGGTATGGCGAAGAAATTAACCAATTCCACCTTCTGCCTGTTTACGGGCAAGGGGTCCACCTATGGTGGCAGTTTAATTCGTCCGGAAGCCACCGGTTATGGGCTAGTGTATTTTGTTGACGAGATGCTAAAACGCCGTGAGCGCTCGCTCGATGGCTTAACCGTGTCCGTTTCCGGATCGGGAAATGTAGCCCAATATGCTATTGAAAAGTGCCTACAACTGGGTGCTAAAGTCGTTACCGTATCCGACTCTCATGGCTTCGCTTACGACCCTGCTGGCTTTGATGCAGAAAAACTGCAATTGCTGATGCACATTAAAAACGAGCAACGCGGACGTGTCGAAGATTATGCTCGTGCAGCTAAGATTGAGTACATAACAGGTAAACGCCCATGGGACGTTGCGGTTGACATTGCCCTGCCCTGCGCAACGCAAAATGAACTTGATGCCAACGACGCCAAACAGTTACTTAAAAACGGTGTACTGTGCGTGGCCGAAGGCGCAAACATGCCCTGCACACTTGAAGCAGTCGAGCTTTTTGTGCAAGCAAAAATCTTGTATGCCCCCGGTAAAGCCAGTAATGCAGGCGGTGTTGCCGTGTCAGGCTTAGAGATTTGTCAAAATGCGCAGCGCTTACATTGGACACGGGATGAGGTCGATACCAAGCTGCAAGACATCATGTGCTGCATCCACCAAAGTTGTATGGAACATGGTGAGTCGGGGCAATATATTAACTATGTAGATGGTG
Organism: Paenalcaligenes sp.; assembly: GCA_035303295.1. GTDB lineage: Bacteria > Pseudomonadota > Gammaproteobacteria > Burkholderiales > Burkholderiaceae_B > Paenalcaligenes. The sequence continues at coordinate 64 of DATGRU010000188.1, read as the reverse complement.
CAAACATCTCTGGATTTATAAAGGTGGCCGATGCAATGCTTCAACAAGGCGTACATTAACGCAC
>DATGRU010000187.1:0-2374 GCA_035303295.1 Paenalcaligenes sp. | reverse complement strand
TAAATTTGACGTTGTTGTGGCAGCAAAACCCTTTTTCACTGCCTGATACAAACGTTGACATAAGGCATGTTAGAGACCTAAGCATCTAAACAAATGGGCTTGCCGGCCTAGGCCGTAAGTGCTTAAAAGCCTAGGCCGTATGACGTAGCTAATAATGGCGTAGGCCGCATTAGAAAATGGCTGGGTGGAAGGGTTGTGTAGGAAAGTGGTGGAGTGCGCTTCTACGTTACGCAGGCATAAAAAAACCACCCCATACAGAGGTGGTTAGGCTTTAGTAGCTTTGCTACGACGGGCTTTTTAGCCGTTCTTATGGATAGAAAATGATCGTGTGCAGCCTTAATTTGCGGTTTCTACATGTACAACGTGACCGTTGGGGTTGTGGTAGATTACGCTGAAACGATTGGCTCTAAGTTCGTTTTGCTTACTGGGATCTAGGCCGTACAGAGACGAGGCGGATGCGTTAAAGTGATCAATTGCACTGTGATCCACCAGTTGCCGCTTGGTTAAGTAGCGGTGCCCTTGGGCCCATAAGGCAAGCAAGCCCGCATTGATAGCGGCGACCATTAAGTAAGCACTAATGGTACTAAGCGTAGGCATGATTGGGCTAAAGCTTAAAGCCGTCGCGGCAGTTGATTCCGTCATTAAGGCTAGTAAGCCTTTGGTAATGAGCCAAAAAAATACCAGCCAGCCAAAAGCAGTAAGCAACACTTCAATAGAATGGTAGAGCGGGTGTCTGGAGCGTTTAATAATCATGATCCGTCCTCAATGCCACGGTCAGGAGAAACCCACCGGGCTCGGCCGCGGCTTTTGAGCATCGCAGTGGGGAAAGTGCGTAGGCACGTCAGACAATTAATCAGCCAGAACACGCAGGGATACCAAATCACCCAATACAGTGCCCGGCCGATAGTAGGCTCGTAGCGCCTATCGATAAGTAAACTGGTTAAAAACTGCAGCAGGCAAACACAGGCTAATAACAAACCAGTGAATGATGGTGGAATGGCGGTGGTGGTTTCAATAAGGCTTTGTTGCCCAGCATATTCAACTAGCCAGAATAGGCTGGTCACCGCCAGTGAAAAGCTCCACAGCACAGATAGGTAGTAATCGCCTAGTAAGCCCCATAGCTTGTGATGTTTAACGTGCGTTACTTTAGGCAAGTACTTGATGAACGTCTCGGCACCACCTTGTGCCCAGCGTTGACGTTGTCGCCACAAGCCCTTTACGGTTTCGGGCATTAATACCCAACACAAAGCTCGCGGTTCATAAAAAGCGCGCCAGCCCCGCAGCTGCAGCTTCCAAGTAATATCGATGTCTTCTGTCGCCATATTTAGGCTCCAGTAGTCGACTTCCTCTAACGCATCGCGCCTAAACGCGCAGATCACGCCGGAAACCGTAAACAGCCGGCCAAACACCCGTTGAGTGCGTTTAATTAAACCAATAATCGACGAAAACTCACCGACTTGAATACGCCCGACCAGCGTTGAACGCGTACGTATGCGCGGATTGCCGGTAATAGCGGCTACTTGGGGATGTGCAATTAATGGATGCACCAAATAGTTCACCGCGTCAGACTCTAACAGTGCATCCCCATCGATACATACTAAGTAGGGGCTGCGAGCGGCTAATGCACCCATGGTTAAAGCCATTGCTTTCCCTTGATTATTAGCTAGATGGATAATACGCAGGCGTTCATCACGCTGGCTTAACTGGTCCAGCAACTGTCCAGTGTCATCGCTAGAACCGTCATTAATCGCAATCACTTCAATATGTTGATGCTGCTGTGACAGTGCTGCGCTGATGGTTTCCTCGCAGTTAGCTTGTTCGTTATAGCAAGGGATCAGTATGGTAACCAGACAGTCCTCAGGAATCACTGGCGGGTCGCTAGGACGCCATGCCCAGTGCCGCTCCCATTGGAACCAGAAGTACAGGGCCCCGCTGATCCAAATGGCTCCCATAAATAAGGGATAAAAGAAGATAAACAGCATCAAATAGAACTGGTAGCCGCTTAGGTACAAATAAGCGGGGATCAGGATGACGCTAGCAAGGGCAATTGTGCCGACGATACGCTCTTTCATTGTTTGAAGGGGAACCATTCGTTAGAGATTGCGGGACGAATTTCGTGTAAATTCGGCTGGTTAAGCAGGAAGTCGTCTGGGTAGTAGCCGAAGTGCCGGGCTCCTGCGCGTTGTAATACCTCCATCCAGTGGACAAGGGTGCGGGTAGGAATATGTTGTTTCTCTGGTGGGGCGTTCCAATCGCGCGCCTGAATCTCAAAAATTGTTTTTTCTAGGCCGGTGGGGCGTTTGGCAACTTCGTCTACGACGCGGCGTATCCATAGGTCTTCATCTCGTTTTGCCACTCCTTCCATGCGCGGCAT
>DATGRU010000186.1:0-8154 GCA_035303295.1 Paenalcaligenes sp. | reverse complement strand
ACCTAAACATTGTAACAGCTTTAAGGTTTAAAGGCTAATTGAGCACTGTGGGGGCGGGTAGGGGGTCTTAGGTTTATGGCTCTACACAGGCTAAAGGGCGAGCCTGTAGCCCTCGCAATTGCCCCATTGGCTGGTGCGTTGCAGCCAAGTGGTTTCACATAACGTGCAGCGCGCTTTACGTTCGATAGCGTCGTTGGCTAATGTGGTGTAGTCCTCATCAACTTGTAAATAAGGGTGTGAGGGAGTTCCTGATGTTGCAGCGGATAAAGCTAGGCAATGATCACATAATGTTCGCGTACCGATCGCTTGCATTGAGCATGACTCCTTAATAAAGAATAAATCGAAGCCTGCGTAGACCTGTTATTGTGTGTCGTTTTGTTAGCATCTGCAGCAGATGGCATTACCTTAAGTCTTCGCTCTACGTGCTTCAATACACGTTAATACCGCTTGCTGGCTAGTATTTGTTCAATGCCCGGCTATCAAGCCTATTTCCTTATGCGGATTTACCCCAGTTTGGCTCGTGGGCCACAGAACTTGGGTATAGACTCACAGTAGCACTTAGTAAACACGCTGAGTGCCTAGCGCGTGCCTAAGTGCTTACAAGGTGCTTGAGTAGGTAAGCGGCGTTTGTTGTGATGACTCTCGATATCGATCGATCCAAAGGAGCTTTTCATGATCAAGAATAAAATCAAAGCCATTCTTCTGGGGACAGCCTTTGCTTTCGCATTACCGGCTGGTACGGCGTTGGCGCAGGACAAAACCTTGGTAGTGGCCACGGACACGGCTTTTGTACCGTTTGAGTTTAAGCAAGACGGGGAGTACACCGGCTTTGATATTGATTTATGGGAAGCCGTAGCGCAGCAGGCTAACTTAACTTACAAATTACAGCCGATGGATTTCAACGGCATAATTCCCGGATTACAAACACGTAATATCGATGTGGCGCTAGCCGGTATCACGATTCGCGATGATCGCAAAGAAGTGATCGATTTTTCAGATCCTTACTATGAAAGTGGTTTGGCGATTCTGGTGAACCAGGATATGGACAACATTAATACGGCCGAGGATTTGGCTGGAAAACTCGTGGCTGTCAAAATTGGTACAGCAACCGTTGATTTCCTTAATCGCGAAGTGCCTGGGGCCAAGCTTAAATTGTTCCCCAACATCGATAACGCCTTTCTGGAGTTAGCCACAGGTCGTGTGGATGCGGTGGTGCACGACACCCCCAACGTACAGTATTACGCTCAAACTGCTGGTAAAGACCGAGTGAAGGTTACTGGTCACGTAAAAAGTGGCGACTTCTACGGTATCGCTTTTCCTAAAGGCAGCGAACTGGTACCAGTGGTGAATCAGGCGCTTAGTGAGATTCAAGCGAACGGTACCTACGATCAAATTTACGAAAAATGGTTCGGTAAACGAAACTAGAGCCGTATCCGCTAGAACGGGTGTTGGCGGCCCACCTTGGCTAAGGCGGGTGAGTCGCCATCAAGTTGAAAGCGTAGCGAGTCCGCAGGAATCGCTACGCACCTAACTGGATGGAACGCGATCGTGACTTTTGAGTGGTCTGCCATATGGGACGCGCTCCCCAGCCTGATGGATGGTACCAAGATGACCATCTACATCACGAGCTTGGGCTTACTGGGCGGCGCGATACTGGGCTTTATTACGGGTGTCATTACTACGTATATCCGCGTGCCGGTGACATGGCGTAATAGTGCACTGGCGATTGGGGCGGTGGTGTTATTTATCGCTGCCTTAAATTGGATCGATTTTGGTTTTCTCCAAGACGATCAGGGCAATATCAGTACATGGAGCAAATTACTTGCCTTGATATTGCTCATAGCGGCGGCGGTGGCGCTGCGTCGCTACGTGGGCGTCGCGCTGTCATTTATTGCGCAACTCTATATCTTGATTATTCGCGGCACGCCTATTGTTGTACAGGTGATGTTCATTTATTTTGCTTTGCCTATGCTGGTGGGCTGGCGCATTGATGGTGAATCCGCGGCTATCTTTACCTTAGTGATTAACTCCGGTGCCTACATCGCCGAGATTGTGCGCGGGGCCTTGCAGTCGGTGCCTAAAGGCTTACAAGAGGCAGGGCAGGCCATGGGGTTGCCGTTTTACAAAATCCTCATCTTTATTATTGCACCGGTAGCGTGGCGACGCATGATTCCCGCCATGGGGAACCAATGCATTATCAGTCTGAAAGACTCGTCACTCTTTATTGTGATTGGGGTAGCGGAGCTGACTCGGCAGGGGCAAGAGATTATCGCCAGTAACTTTAGGTCAGTTGAGATTTGGGCAGCGGTGGCGGTGATTTATCTGATTCTTACCGGCTTTATCGCTTTAGTGCTGAAACTAATTGAGCACAGGATGCGTGTGATATGAGCATAGTAGAGTTCCACCATGTAACGAAGCGCTTTGGGCAGAATGTGGTGCTGGATGATATTAGCCTAGGTATTGAGCCCGGTGAGGTGGTTGTGGTGGTGGGGCCGTCGGGTTCGGGTAAGTCCACCTTCCTGCGCTGCATTAACGTTCTTGAAACCATTCAAGAAGGCGATATTGTGGTGGGGGGCCTTAGCGTTAAGGGTACGCCAGCCCAAGTGCGCGAGTTACGGCGTGAGGCTGGGATGGTGTTCCAGCAATTTAATTTATTTCCACAACTGACTGCTCTACAGAATGTGATGTTTGGGCCAGTGCATACGCGCAACGCCAGTAAAAAAGAGGCGCATACCATTGCGGTGGATTTACTGGAAAAGGTGGGCTTAGCCGAGCGAATGCATCACTTTCCTAATGAGTTATCGGGCGGGCAGCAGCAGCGGGTAGCCATTGCGAGGGCGTTAGCCATCAAACCGAAATTAATGCTCTTTGATGAGCCTACCTCTGCTTTAGACCCTGAATTGCGTTTTGAAGTGTTGAAGGTCATGCAGGATTTAGCGCACTCAGGGATGACCATGGTGGTGGTTACCCATGAAATGGATTTTGCCCGGCGAGTAGGTAGCCGTTTATTGTTTATTGACGAAGGTAAGATTGCGCACGATGGGGTGCCAGAGGAGTTAATTAGCAATCCACCGAGTCAGCGCTTACAAAACTTCTTACAGCACGTGACCTGAATGAAAAAAGCCTGCTTCTACTTTATATAGAAACAGGCTTTTTTCTATGCGTCGTTTTTGCTGACCGTATGATTAAGCCAGCAGGGCAGCCAGATTAACGGGGCACATTAATAATGCGCGTGGCGCGTTGGGTTTGTGTGCCTTGCTCGAAGATTTGGATGGTGACTTGACGGGGTGTAAACCCTTCGGGCATCGCCGAGTCGCCTTCTACGTAGTTATAGCGGTCTACCGAGATGTCAAAGGGTTCTACTTCAATGTGCCCTGTGCGTCCGTTGGTATAGCGGCCGGTAACAACCAGCTTCATTTGCCCCGCAAAGGTAGAGTCAAAATTGGCGCTTTGCATCACTAATATAGAGTGATGTAGGCGACCGTCTGCAAAGCGAAAGTTGGCCGCATGGATACCGGGTGAGGTACCGCGAGGGTCGGCTGGCATCGCTTCGGTAAATAAGTCGATGTCGCGCTGCAGTCCTGCCACAGTTGCATCGTGGTTTTCAATTTTGTTGCGCTGGGACTCGAGCTGATTTTGAGCGTCATCTAACTCGCGGCTTACTTGCGCCAACTGGGATTGCAAACGCTGGTTTTCAGCGTTAGCGCTGTTGAGCTCGAAATGTAGTTGTTCAGATTGCTCGGTAGTTAAACGGGTGGGGCCATAGCTGGTTTGAATAAAGAGCAGGCCGCCGACACCGATTACCACGCCCGTTAGCATTAATACTAGCCAGCGGGGGATACGACGTTTTCTGCGGGAATAACCGTAAGCGGTGGGTTTAAAAGCGGGACGCTTGGAACGTAGCATTGGGCGAATTGTTCCTGTGATTGAAATAAACGGCCTTGAGGATATAGACCAAAAAAACAGTACAGCATAATCGGAGGCAGCGTGCTTGTGGGCATTGCTATGAAACTGTTGCCTGTTGTTATGCTCTGATACGCTTCACAGTTTAACAGGCGGGCGCTACCTTTAATTAGGCAGGTAAATGATAACGTGTGCTAGCTATTCTCGCCAAGTTGTTGATTCAGCGCCTGAAGTCGTTCAGGCGTGCCGACATCGACCCACTGGCCAGTGTGAAGGCAGGCACTGACTTGTTGGTGATGGATATGCTCGCGCAGCAAAGGGCCTAAGGGGGCAGCACTTCCTTGTTCAACACTATGAAAAAACTCGGGGTGATAGTAGCCAATGCCGCTGTAGGTATAAGCCTGAGATGACACGCTTGGTGGGGCCTCAAGCAGTAGGGTGCTGTTCGGGCAGTAATAAAAATCGCCCTGTGGGTGATGCGGTGGGTTGTCGACTAAATACACATGCGCTAAGACCTGCTGTGTGGTTAGGGATGCCGCTATTGTTGAATTAAGTTGAGGCGTCCAGTCGGTGTACACATCACCATTAATAATTAAAAATGGCTCGTCACCCAGCAGGGGCAGTGCGTTTTTTATACCACCAGCAGTTTCTAGCGCGTTGGCTTCAGGGCTGTAGCGTATTGAAACCCCATAACGCGAACCATCTTGCAGATGGGCTTGGATACGCTCACCCAACCAAGCCACGTTGATCACAATGTCAGTAATACCGGCTGCCGCCAGCTTAAGCAAATGCCACTCGATTAAGGCGTGTTGGCCCACTTGTAGCAAGGGCTTAGGCGTATGGTCGGTTAGCGGACGCATCCGCTCACCGCGCCCGGCAGCAAGAATCATGGCCTTCATAGGGTTACGCCCAGTACGGTTACACGTCCTTCCAAACGGTCGAGCAGTTTGCGGATGGGGCTAAGTTCTTCGTAGCGACTCACGACCATACGCAGGTAGGCACACACGCGGGGAATATGAGCAAGGTATTGGTCTTTATTGTCGCGAATTGACAGGCGGGCAAACACCCCGAGAATACGTAGGTTACGCTGCACACTCATCCATTCATAGCTGCGGTGAAATTCTGCAAAATCAGTACTGACTGGAAGTTTGGCGTGGATAGCAGCTTGCCAATAGCGGATGGCCCAATCCAGTTGTTGATCTTCTTCCCATGTGTGTCGTGCATCCATCACCATTGACGCGATGTCATACGTGATAGGGCCGATAACCGCATCTTGGTAGTCAATAATGCCGGGTTTCAGGCTGGCATCCGTGGGCATCATTAAGTTGGGTGAATGAAAGTCACGGTGCACCAAAACTTGGGCTACGCTTACATTGTCTGCCACCAGTAGTTCGAAGCACTGCGTTAGGCTGTTGCGTTCTGCATCGCTAAAGCTGGTGTTGCAGTATTGATTGACGTACCACTGCTCGAATAATGACAGTTCGTCTAGCATGCGCGGCGCATCGTAGACGCTTAAGCCTTGGTGATCGGCGGTTTGTAATTGCACCAAACTTTGGATGGCGCTTCGATATAATGCTTGCAGCTCGGCGTTACTAAGACCTTGCTGAATAGCGTGGTAATAGTTGTTTTGCCCTAGGTCGCTAAGTAGCATGAAGCCCTGCTCGATATCAGTTGCCACAATGTCAGGAACATTGAGTTCGACTGCAGCCAAACGACGGGTAATATCCACGAAAGCGGCGTTATTTTCCTGATGAGGGGGCGCATCCATGATGATCAGAGGCTGGCCAGTGGTGGCAATGCGGTAGTATTGTCTGAAGCTGGCATCACTTGATGCGGGCGCAATGGTATCAAACTGCAACGTATCCGCAATGGCTAAGCGTTTTAACCAGTCTAGCATTTGCTCATAGCGACTGGTTTGGGCTGATGGTAGGGTAGCATCCATGAATAAAAAGTGTGTCCGTAAGAAAATGAAGCGATTCCGCTGCCGTATTACTGCAGGCTTCTCTATAATAACGGCTCGCCGCCTTAATCGTTGGCCAAGCGTGTAAGTTTAATGCGTATTTTTCCAGAGGGCACAATTCCAGTGCGAGCTGTTCGGTCTTCCTATTCGATGCTAGTGGTTTCCGTGTTGTTGGCGATGTCGCCCGCAGCGGTATATGCCGATGAAGCCGCGGTTACTACGCTGCAAACAGCATCCCACCTTCGCCTGCATAATGTTAAAGAAGACGATATGGCCGTGTATTTGGCCGGCGACAAAATGGAAGTCAACGAGGAAGGCGAGCTTGTTATTACCGGCGATGCGCAGGTGCGTCGTATCGACTCGGTAAGTAAAGGCGACCAGATTCGTTATAAGGAAGAAACCGGCGATGTAAAGGTGCGCGGTAACGGTTTACTGATGCGTGATGGCAGCATTGTGCGTAGCCCCACCATCGACTACAACCTAAACGACGAAACCGGTGAGATGAGCGAGCCCGAGTTCTGGATGAATTCGGGTGGGGCGGGTACCGCCGAGCACGGTACTGCGCTAAGTCGTCAGCATTTGCGTTTAAAAACGGTGAATTACAGTGCTTGTCCGTGTCCGGCGCCCTCGTGGTTTATTAAGGCGCCCACGCTCGATTTGCATTTTGACGAAAATGAAGGGATTGCGCGTCACGGGGTGTTGTACTTTAAGAACGTTCCCATTTTGTATTCGCCGTATTTTAGTTTTCCCATTCGGGAAGAGCGTAAATCGGGCTTTTTAACGCCTATTTACGGCTATTCAAGTAATAGTGGTTTTGAGTTTGGCCTGCCTTATTACTTTAATTTGGCGCCTAATTACGATGCCACGTTAACCCCGCGATACTACTCGAAACGTGGCACGCAGTTGGAAGGTGAGTTTCGTTATTTGGGGCGTGGTTATGGTGGTCAGTTAAACGGTACGTATTTAGGTAACGATAAACAAGCTGATGATAAACGCTGGTTGTTTGCCGCTGAACACAATCACCGTCTTGGGGGCGGTTTTAGTGCTTGGTATAACTACAACCGTGTTTCTGACGATAACTATTTTCGTGACTTTTCGACCTTCGATTTTAATAACTCGACAGTTACCGAGTTAGCCAGTACCGGTGGTATTCGCTGGTCGGGGGCCAAGTATTTCAGCAGTTCCTTATCGGTAAGGCAGTATCAAACACTGCAAGACGCGACCACCAACTATCGTCGCCCCGAATATAACCGCATGCCCGAATTCCGAGTGCGGGGTGCGCGGTATAACTGGAATGGGTTTGACCTGGTGTCAGAGAACACGGCTACTCGCTTCGAAATGCCGTTCTACACCGGTACGTTGTCCGAGTTCGATGCGCAACGTAGACGCCGTTTGGCACCGGATGGTAACCGCTATAGCTCCTATACGACTTTAAGCTATCCCATGGTGCGTGCTGGGGGCTATATCACCCCACAAGTTGGCTTGCACCTTAGCCAGTACAACACCGAGTGGGATCATATGCCCGTAGGGCACGCGCATCGTAATCGCGTACGCACTGAAAGTCGGGTTGTACCCCTATACTCTATTGATTCGGGCCTAACCTTCGAGCGGGACGCATCCTTATTTGGTAATGCGGCGATTCAAACCCTTGAGCCACGCCTGTACTACTTATATGTGCCTTATCGCGATCAAAGTACTTTGCCGGTTTTTGATACTTCGGTAGCCAGCTTTAACTTTGCCCAAGCCTTTAGTGAAAATATTTACAGTGGTGGATGGGACCGCATTGCGAATGCGAACCAACTTACCTTTGGCTTAACCTCGCGCTGGCTGGATGCTGATACGGGGTTCGAGCGTTTAATGTTGCAGGCAGCACAGCGTTTGTATTTTGATGAGCAAAAAGTGTTTTTGGGCGATCGTCCTAGTAACGAATACCCTGAAGCGCGACGTCGCTCCGACTTTTTGCTGGGTGCGCATGCAGCCTTAACGGATACGCTGAACGTACGTTTGGATGCGCAAATTAACCCGCATACGCGCGACCGTAACCGAATGAGTGCCGGTTTCCGTTGGCAACCTAAGCGTTTAGCGACTTTATCCGCTTCGTATCGCTACGAGCGCGACCCGCGCGCTTTCGATAACCCCGATTACTTCCGTGGTAATCGCGATGCAGATAATTCCAAAGAGCGCATTTCGGTTACTACGCAATGGCCTTTAACCCAGCGACTTTATGGTTTAGGGCGCGTCGATTACTCTTTACAAGAGAAGCGTAGTACGCAGACAATACTGGGTTTGGA
>DATGRU010000185.1:0-12778 GCA_035303295.1 Paenalcaligenes sp. | reverse complement strand
TCGTAAAAAGAAACCCGCTTTTAAAAGCGGGTTTCTTTTGGCTGGCTGAGGGCGAGATAAGGAGTAGGCTAGAAGTGAAAGGGGTTCGCCACGTGTTGTAGCTAGCCGTAAAGCCACATCACTTCGTTTGGAGTTTATCCTGCCTATACGGTTATTTAGTGGCCATTACTGTGCACAATAAAGTTGCTTAAGAAGGCTTTAGTGCGTTCTTCCTGAGGATCGACGAATAGTTGCTCGGGGCTACCGTCTTCAACAATTTTTCCTTTATCGAAGAAGCAGACACGATCTGAAATTTCTTTGGCAAACTGCATCTCGTGGGTTACCAATAAGATGGTTAAGTCATGCTTTTTACTCAGCCGCTGAATAACGCTTAACACTTCGCCTACGAGCTCTGGGTCTAAGGCTGAGGTGGGTTCGTCGAACAGCAGGATGTTGGGTTGCATCGCAAGGGCTCGAGCAATGGCGACGCGTTGTTGCTGTCCACCCGAAAGCTGACTTGGAAACTTATCGGCTTGATCGGAAAGGCCCACCAATTCTAGATATTCTTCAGCACGCTTGTTCGCTTTTTCTTTACTTAATCCCAGCACGTGGATAGGCGCCTCTGTCACATTGCGCTTTACGGTCATGTGTGGGAACAGGTTAAATTGCTGGAACACCATACCCATTTCTTTACGCATGGCGCGTAAGTGAGTTTCGCTGGGGTCTACAAACTGACCATTTTTTAGCTCGTGCCAAAGGGGTTTGCCGGCTACCCAGATAACACCGTCTTGAATGTTCTCTAGGGTCATTAAAATGCGCAGCACAGTGGATTTTCCCGAACCCGAGGGGCCAATGATAGTGACTTTCTCGCCGCGTCTGACTTCAAAGTTCAGTTCATCGAGTACGGTAATATCGCCAAATTTTTTGGTGACGTTCTCAAAACGAATAATGACATCGTCGCTGGGTGGGGTAACTTCGGTTTTCATCGCAGTGGTATTCCTTGCTTAGGCAATCGTGTATCAAGGTAACGTACGCCCCACGCGGCAACGAGGGTCAGAATTAAGTACAGGCCGCCTACCATCGACAGCGGAACCATGTAGTTAAAGGTACGATCGCCAATAATTTTTGCAACATTCAGCACTTCCAAGACGGACACCACCGAGAGGATCGGTACGTCTTTCATAATCGACACAAGGTAGTTACCCAGCGCCGGAACGATGCGGGGAATAGCTTGCGGCAGGATAACAATGCCAAATGTGCGCAAAGGGGAAAGGTCTAAAGCGTGGGCCGCTTCGGTTTGACCACGTGTAATGGATTCAATACCGGCCCGATACACTTCCGAGGTGTAGGCACTGTATTGAACGCCTAATGCTAGGGCTCCGGTTAAAAAAGCCGGTAACACTAGGCCGTATTCGGGTAGTACGTAATACAGAAAGAACAGTTGTACCAGCAGAGGGGTATCGCGGATAAACTCCGTTAAAAAGCGCGCTGGCCATGAGATGATTTTGAAGCGTACGCTTTTTAAGCCTGCCAAAATTAAGCCCAACACAGCGGCTACGACAAAGCCTAACAGTGTTGCCTGAATGGTAACGATTAGGCCACGAAGTAGAATGGGCAAAATCGATACGGCAAAGGCCCAATTACTGCTGGTGTCCCATGCATAACCAAATAACATAATTAACTCCGCCCAGCGCGCCAGCGCCCTGTCATTCGTTCAAGCACCTTCATAAAGGCGGTCAATACCAAGGCCATGCCAAAGTACATGAACAGTAGTAAGGTGTAGATTGTGGTGCTGTCTTGGGTGAAATTGCGTATTTGTTCTGCTCTGAACGCCAGATCGCCTAGGCTGATTAACGACACCAGTGCAGTGTCTTTCAGGTTTTGAACGGCCAAGTTACCAAAACTGGGCATCATTTCTGGAATGGCTTGCGGCACCGAAATGCGCCACATGGTTTGCCGTGGTGTGAAGTCTAACGCTTTGGCTGCTTCCAACTGGGATGCTGGTACAGCTTGAATCGCCCCGCGTACAACTTCAGCACCGTAGGCCCCAATATTTAAACTTAAGGCTAAGGTGCCAGCGACAACAGGGGGTAAGCGTAGATCGATTCCTATAGCTTGACCCAGAACGGGTAGTGCAAAAAACAGCCAGAATAGCTGTACTAATAACGAGGTGCCTCGAAACACCTCAATAAACGCAACTGAAAAGGCTTTAATAAACCAGTTTTCAGATAGTTTGCCTACGCCGAAGATAAACGCTATCAGCGTGCCGAAAATGCTTGAGTAAATGGTCAGCTTAATGGTGACCCAGGCACCGCTTAATAGCGGGCCACTGTAATTCATCCAGTCCATAATGGTCTCGGTCAAACCCCCGTTAATGTCGAATCAACATGACGTAACGGGGATCTGTCCAGAATTAGCCCTCACACAATTGGCTGGTGGTGCGAGTAGGCGAGGCATCTAAGTCGGCATCAGTAAAACCGTAGCCACTTAAGATATCGCGCCACTGTTGAGTTTCTTTAAATTTAAGTAGTTCTTCGTTAACGGCATCACGTAAGTCTTCAGAGCCTTGGCTAAAGGCAAAGCCACCCCAGCTGCGAATGGCTTCGCCGTTAATGACTGGGTCAGTAAAGTTGGCTGCTATTTCCACTTGATCGCTTTTGGATGCAAGTTCGCTAGCCGTAAGGCTGGTGGCAGCGTACGCATCGGCACGGCCAGTGGCAACGGTTGAGATCGCATCCGCATTATTTGCGATAGTGACCATGCGGCTTTCATCTACACCTAAGGCTTGCATCATTTCAAGCTGGTCGGCACCAGCCATGATCGCTACTTTGTAATCGCTGTCGCTAAAGTCTTCGTAAGCATGGATGTCTTTGGGGTTGCCTGCCGCAACCATCAGGCCTTCGCCGTACGAGCTATTGGGTTCGGAATATAAAACCTGCTTACAGCGTTCCGGCAGAATGGCCATCTCGGCCGCCACAATGTCGAAACGATCGGCTTGTAGACCCGGAATCAATGAGCCAAAGTTAGTGGTAGACCACTCCACACGTTCTACGCCCAAATTTTTCATGATAGCGGTAATAACATCGGGGCCAGCTCCTTTGGCATTGCCCTCTAAGTCCATGTAACCGTATGGGATTTCGTTGGCTACGGCGATGCGTACGGAGCCCCGATTCTGAACCTCTTCTAAGGTGACCGAGGCGGCGGTACCTGAGATGGTTAAAAGGCTAGTGGCCGCCAGAGCTGTTAGCGCTGAAGAAAGGGATTTAAGACGCATGGATTGATCCTTTTAATAGAGGGTACAGCTAAATCATTAGAACACGAATGATTTGATGGCCCAATAATACTATGCGATATTATTTCAAGACAAACGTTATTGATGAAGTCTATGGTTGTGCGGCCTTCTATAGCCAGAACCAGGTGTATGTAAATGTTCAAAAACCGCGCAAGATGCTTGCGCAGTAGGGGGGGCTGTGCTAGGATCAATACCTATGTACACCAAACAAGTTTATTTTTTCTTTTACTTTTTTGCTTTTCCTAGGCCGCTGGCGCAGGAAGGGATGCATCGTACATACGCAAAATAGTAAACGAAGTCCTAGAAAAAGCCGCCAGCACTGCAGGGCGGCTTTTTTTGTGCCGCATATCTAAGCATCTGGCACACACCTACTGGAGTTTTATCGTGTCGCACAATACTGATGATCTACGTATCAGGGAAATTAAAGAGCTGTCGCCACCTGCGCACGTGATGCGTGAGTTTCCGTGCACAACGGAAGTGGCTAACATCGTGCATGACACGCGTCGTGCCGTGCATAACGTGTTGCATGCTAAAGATGACCGCTTAGTGGTAGTTATCGGGCCTTGTTCTATTCATGACCCTAAAGCTGCCATCGAGTATGCGAAGCGTTTGCTTGAACAGCGTGATCGTTTTAAAGATGAGCTCATCATCATCATGCGGGTGTACTTTGAAAAGCCGCGCACAACAGTAGGCTGGAAAGGTTTAATTAACGACCCGAACATGGATGGCAGTTTCAACATCAATCAGGGCCTACGCATGGCTCGTGAGTTGTTGCTCGAAGTGAACGAGTTGGGCATGCCTGCCGGTTGCGAGTTTCTCGATATGATTACTCCGCAATACATTGCCGACTTGGTGTCATGGGGCGCAATTGGTGCGCGCACAACTGAAAGTCAGGTACACCGTGAGCTGGCTTCGGGTTTATCGTGCCCAGTAGGGTTTAAAAATGGTACGGGTGGTAGCACGCGTATCGCTGTGGATGCGATTAGTGCAGCTGCTTCGCCGCATCATTTCTTATCGGTTACTAAAGGTGGTCACTCGGCCATTGTGTCGACCACCGGTAACGAAGATTGCCATATTATTTTACGTGGCGGTAAAGCGCCTAACCACGATGCACAAAGTGTTGATAATACCGGCAAAGAAATGGAAGCAGCAGGCCTGCGCCCACGTATCATGATTGACTCTAGTCACGCTAACAGCAATAAAGACTACCGCCGTCAGCCGGAAGTAATTGAAGAGGTTTGCACTCAGATTGAAGCCGGTGACGAGCGTGTTTTCGGTGTTATGGTCGAGAGTCATTTGGTTGAAGGTAAGCAAGCCTTGGTAGCCGGTCAATCCTTAACCTACGGTCAAAGTATTACCGATGGGTGTATTGGTTGGGATAGCTCTGTTGAAGTGCTAGAACGTTTAGCTAAGGCAGTGCAAGTGCGCCGTCAGCAAGTCAGCGCGGCTGCCGAGCTCGCTAAAGCGTGATGCAAATTGGCTACGCGCTTCGGTTCGTAGCCAGTATGATGGCCAAGCGCTACTATATGCTGGCCTGATTTCCAGTAGCCATCACGGTTGTGATGGCTCTTTTGTTTCAGTTTCAGTAGCGTTTTCCTGAACGCTTAAAAGCTGAAATCGTTTTCTTATGTTTACATACTATCGTTATGCCAGTTTCATCTCATCGTAAAGGACGCGTCGTTATCGGCATGTCAGGGGGCGTAGATTCCTCAGTTAGTGCGTGGTTGCTTAAGCAGCAAGGCTACGAGGTGCTGGGCATTTTCATGAAGAACTGGGAAGACGATGACGACAGTGAGTATTGTTCCACTCGTCAAGACTGGTTAGATGCCGCTAGCGTGGCCGATGTGGTCGGGGTGGATATTGACGCGGTGAACTTTGCGGCCGACTACAAAGATCGCGTTTTTGCGGAATTTCTACGCGAGTACTCGGCTGGCCGTACACCTAATCCCGATGTACTGTGTAATGCGGAAATTAAGTTTAAGGCCTTCTTAGATCATGCGATGACTTTAGGGGCTGACTTTATTGCTACAGGTCACTACGCGCGGGTGCGTGCTGTGGAAAATGCAGCTGGTGATACCCGTTATCAGCTGCTTAAGGGCATGGACGCTTCCAAAGACCAAAGCTACTTTTTACATCGGTTGAACCAGCAACAGTTGTCACGTACGCTGTTTCCGCTGGGCGAGCTGCCTAAAACTGAAGTACGTAAAATAGCTGAGTCACTTAACTTACCGAATGCGGCCAAAAAGGATTCGACCGGCATTTGCTTTATTGGCGAGCGCCCCTTCAGGGAATTCTTGAATCGTTACTTACCCACCGAGCCGGGTCCGATTAAAACCCCAGAGGGCGAGGTCATTGGCCAGCACAGTGGCTTGGCTTTTCATACCTATGGTCAGCGTAAAGGCTTGGGGATAGGTGGAGTCAAGGGTCGGCAACGTGCCGATGGAACGGCTGATGCGTGGTATGCAGCACGTAAAGATCTGGCCACCAACACGCTTTATGTGGTGCAAGGGCACGATCACCCGTGGTTGTTAACGCATGAGTTGAAGGCTGAAAACATCAGTTGGGTCGATGGGCAGGCACCCGAGTTAGGTCGCTATGCGGCTAAAACGCGTTATCGTCAGGCCGATGCTGAGTGCAGTTTGGTCTCAACCACTGAAGATGGTTTTGCGCTGCAGTTTACGCAAGCTCAGTGGGCCGTAACGCCGGGGCAATCTGCCGTGCTTTACGACGGTGATGTGTGCTTAGGTGGTGGAATTATCAGTTAAGCATGGCTTTGGGCTTAACCTAACTAAGATAGCCTGACTTCTAACAAGAAAAACGCCGTTCTATTAAGCTATAGAACGGCGTTTTTCTTTGACTTACTGTTTAATTTAAGAGGACTAAACAGTAGGTTCTAAGGGAGCAATGGTAGCTTGAAAAGAGGGGCGCTCTTGTAGCTTTTCATTCAGGCGCTGCAAATTAGGATGCTGACTGCGCCAGTCGATATCAGGAAAGCGTAAGTCTAAATAGCCTAATGCACAGCCCACCGCGACATCAGCGAGCGTCAGACTAATACCCATGCAAAAAGCTTGATCACCAAGTTGCTGTTCCATGTGGCTAAGTGCCGCATGAATCTTGCTTTGTTGGCGAGCAATCCAGTTGTCGCTGCGTAAGGCTTCAGGCCGACGGTGAGTTTCGATATAAATAGTGGTGGCGGCATCAAGAATGCCATCAGCGGTGGCTTCCCAGCTTTTGGTGGCTGCGCGTTCGCGTCCAGATTGTGGGAGTAGCCGACCTACGGGTGACAAGGTATCCAGATATTCAACAATCACACGCGAGTCGAACAAGCTGCCGTAATCATCCATGATCAGGCAGGGTACTTTGCCCAAGGGGTTGTGTAGTTGGATCTCAGAGTTGTCGGCCCACACGTCTTCGAGTACGAATTCGTAATCGAGTTTTTTTTCTGCCATGACTACGCGTACTTTGCGGACGTATGGACTAGTGAGTGAACCTAAAAGTTTCATAGATACTAATTGTTAGTTGCCAGCAAAAAAGTATAGCAGGAAGCTTTTGTTTTACTCTTAAATTGTGCTGTTTAAGCATACAGTTAACAATTGATGAATAAATTTGTGGTTAATTTGCTGTCTTTTGTTTACTTTTAGGTAAAAAGTTGCAATGTTGATACGTTTTGATTAAGCCCATGGGCTGGGCTTAATTGTTAATAGTCTATCTGAAAGCAGGATTACTCTTCCGTTTCGAGTGGGCGGGCTATGTACCAGGAGCGGTCTAAATAGAGTTCGTGCTCAAGCCCGTCGACGCTGCAGTTTGAGTCAATGGTTAATTTGGGTAGCGCAACTTCACCGACGTTAAAGTTATCAGCCTCTACCTCGGCCGTCGCAAAATAGGCATTCAGGTTCAGGTCGGGTAAACCATGTTCCAAAACGAACTGTTCGACTTGTGCCTTGCCTTCATCATTCAGTGCATAGGTGTACATGGGCAACCTCCTGTTCATGTTGGTCTTAGGAAAATTCTATCCTAAGTCGTAAACGTACTGGGGTTTATCTTTGTGATGCATCGATATAAGGGCTGAAGGCGCGAATGCGATCGGGTCAGAGTGCTAGAATAAGGCTTCGCTTATTTCTACTTTTTTAATTCCAATGCAAATTGCTGATCAATTAACCGCACTTAATGCGCTGTCTCCGCTCGATGGTCGATACGGTAGTCGTTGCAACGCACTACGAGGCTTATTTTCTGAAGCGGCCTTTATGGCTCATCGTGTTGAGGTCGAAGTGGCCTGGCTTATTGGCTTGTCAAAATTAGGTTTGCCAGAGCTTGCGGCTTTTAGTGATGAAAGCCAAGCCAAACTAACGAAGTTGGTTACCGATTTTTCAGAAAGCGATGCGCAACGGATTAAAGAAATCGAGCGTGTAACTAACCACGATGTCAAAGCGGTTGAGTACTGGCTAAAAGAACAAGTAGCTGATGATCCAGTATTACAGAAAGCGGCTGAATTCATCCATTTTGCATGTACCTCTGAAGACATTAATAATACGTCGCAAGCGCTTATGCTAAGTCGTGCGCGTGAGTACGTATTGTTGCCTGCATTAAATGACGTGTTGTCGGCCATTCGTAACTATGCCCATCAGTTTGCGGGCCAACCCTTGTTGTCACGCACTCATGGCCAGCCAGCTAGCCCCACCACCATGGGTAAAGAGTTTGCGAATGTCGCTTACCGTTTGCAGCGCGCCATCGATGCCATTGCTAAGGTCGAGCCCCTAGCAAAATTAAATGGGGCTACTGGAAACTACAATGCCCATCTTTCGGCTTATCCCGATATTGATTGGCCAAGTTTTAGCCAAAGCCTGTTGAAGGGCTTAGGGCTAACTCAGAACCCGTTGACCATTCAAATTGAGCCCCACGACTGGATGGCAGAGTATTTTGATGCGGTAAGTCGCGCCAACACAGTACTACTGGATTTTAACCGTGACATTTGGGGCTACATTGCGTTGGGCTATTTCAAGCAGCGCTTGAAAGAGGGTGAAATTGGCTCATCCACCATGCCTCACAAAGTAAACCCGATCGATTTTGAAAACTCGGAAGGGAATTTAGGTCTGGCCAATGCTGTGATGCGTCATCTGTCCGAGAAACTGCCTATCTCACGTTGGCAGCGCGACCTAACCGACTCCACCGTATTGCGTAACTTAGGTGTGGGTTTGGGTTACAGCATGGTCGCTTACGACTCATGTTTACGTGGTCTAAGTAAGTTAGAACTTAACGTAGCGGCTATCGATGCAGATATTGATGCATGCTGGGAAGTGCTGGCCGAGCCAGTGCAAACGGTCATGCGCCGTTATGGGCTAGAGAACCCCTATGAACAGTTAAAGGCCTTAACGCGCGGTAAAGGCATTACCCAAGAAGGGCTGCAAGGTTTCATTCAGGGGCTGGATTTGCCTGAAGACGTGAAGCAGTCACTTTTGGTGTTAACGCCACGCAGTTACATAGGCTTAGCGCAACGTTTAGCCACCGAGCATGTGTAAACGAGTCGTCTTAATGTAATAGATGCTTTGATGCATAAATCCCAGAAATGAACGAGTTTTCATTTCTGGGATTTTCTTTTTTTAGGCTCAGACTAGAGGGTTATTGATAGCGTCCGCAGCCTTTATAAACCATGTTGTTAACAGTTAAGGCAACTTCGTGGTCAAACGATTCGCCACTCATCGTATCAAAGCAAGGAGTGCGAAGAATATCAATATTAAATTCAGCGCCATTGTAATTGCTGCGGTAGTGCGTGCCGGCGTAGGTTGATTGTGGTGCAGGCAGAGCGATGCTGAATTGAGTCTGACCATAATCCAGCACAACGTCGGCTTGATTATTGTGCAGAGTGAAGTTCCAGCCGGGCTCATTACCGTAGGCGCGGAAGCTATTGGGTATCGCCGCCGAGGTAGGAGTGCCGGAGGTTTGCACCAGTAATACCCGACCCACATCGGCTACATCGCCTTGTGCATCAATTGGGATGTGGGTGTCGGTAGTCCAGCGCATTGTGCCCTGAGCATCGTGAATTACGGCGCGTAATGCATACTGCTCGTTAACCGGTAATTGTTTTTTATCGACAGGAAAAGCAAAGGGGATGGGTACTTGTTGGTTTCCTAATTGCATATCGTGGTGCCATACCTCTCTGGCTTGTGCATCGGCAGGTGGCACGGCATAAATGGAAATACGAGCCGTAGAGTTAGGCGCAAGGGCGATGCGTTGCAGGTAGGCCAACTCGCCCTTAACGTTTAGCCCTTCTACAGCGGGCTCGTTCATACGAGACGGACTGGAGCACGCGCTTAAACCTAAGCATGCAATGGTAAGGGGGATTAAAAAACGTGTTTTCATTGTTATAGCGCCTCCTGAGTGCATTGCCGTACGGGCTGGGCCTTAAAGCAATAATCGTCAACGGGTTTTGATAGGGTCATCATAAGCACAGAATATAGGCCGTCCTATTACAAAGTGGCAAAGAATTGTTAATGCAGTTGTTACGGCGGGTGTGTAGTGTGGAGTCACTTTAAGCTAAAGCCATGCGTAATCAGGCCGCTGTTAAAGGCTGCACAACTTATCCCCAGACTTAAGCACAAAATATGTGGATAAGCTCAAATGCAATGCGGCGGGTACGATTTTGTTAAGGCAAAACCTGTTGAGACCTTGCTGCTTAACGCTAAAGCACTAACAAGGCTGGGCCAGTAATGGTATTCTCTAACTTTGCTATAACCTGAACCGTTGCGCCGGCGTTTGTTGTCTCTTCCTGCTGCACAGCCGACGGCTGGTCGTCTATTACCGAGTTTTTACTTTGTTAAGCCATATTACTTCTAGTAAGCTGCCCATGCCGTGGGCAGTGTTTGATCTACACGTTTTTGTTGACGATGAGTCGAATAAAGAGCATTTGCTGATAGCGTTGGGCGACATCGGCAGCGAAGAGCCGCTGTTGATGCGGGTGCACTCAGAATGTTTAACAGGCGACGCGTTGTTTAGTCAGCGCTGCGACTGTGGGCCGCAGTTACGTAAAGCCCTTGAACGTATTGCTCACGAGGGGCGGGGGGCGGTGCTGTATTTACGACAAGAGGGGCGAGGCATAGGTTTAGTGAATAAAATTAAAGCCTATCAGTTGCAGGATCAAGGTGCTGACACGGTAGAGGCTAATGAACAGCTGGGCTTTCCTGCAGATATGCGCCATTACGATATCTGTAAACCCATGCTCGATCATTTTTCAGTGCGCTCCTTACGGTTGATGACCAATAATCCGCGTAAAGTAAAGGCGCTAAGCGATTTGGGTTTTGAGGTGGTGGAGCGAGTGCCACATCAAATTGAAGGTAACCCTTTTAATGCTAATTATTTACATACCAAGTCGGTGAAGTTGGGGCACATGTTGGATGATGACCTAACCCCGTAAGACACAGAACAGTTTAGGTAAATAAAAAACGCCAAGAAGCCCTATTCAGCTTCTTGGCGTTTTTTGTACTTCGCTATATAACTTAGGCTGCTACTTGCTGAGAGATTTCCTGCACTTGGGCTTTGGCAGCGGTTAATGCATTGTTTACAGCTTCGGGATCCACTGCGACGCCTTCAGCGCGAACAATGTGTACGTCTGTGATACCGATAAAAGCAAAAATTGTTTTCAGGTAGCTTTCCTGATGTTCTAGCGCTTGGCCTTGTTCGGTAGTGGAATACACGCCACCACGAGAAGAAGCCACAACAACTGTTTTACCAGTAGCTAAGCCCTCTACACCATTCTCGGTGTAACGGAAGGTGCGACGTGGCTGCAGAATGCGGTCAATCCATGCTTTTAGTTGGCTGGGGATTGTGAAGTTATAAAACGGGGCAGCCACCACAATAACGTCTGATTCCAAAAACTGAGTCACCAGTTGTTCAGAGACAGCATTCTCGCGTTTCACCTCTTCAGCGCTAGGGTCATTCGCCTCAGGGTTGCGAAAGGCCATTGCATTGGCTGAGAAATGATTGGGTGCGTTAACCGCTAAGTCCAGATAGTCAACTTGGGCTTCGGGAAAAGCGGCTACCCATTGTTCGGTGATCGTTTTGGATAATTTACGCGATACAGAATTATCGCCATTAATACTTGAGTCAATATGCAGTAATTTCATGTTGCTAACCATTTTGTTTCGTTGTGTACTAGGGATATACGTATTATCGAATACATTGCGCTGTAGATATACAGTAATGCATACAATTAATTGTTGTTGGTTAAGCAACAATTATGTTCGATATGGGCTTTAGTCCCACATATTCGTAGAATGTGTTGTGTCATGGGGGTGGGCGCTAGACTTTGTCTGTCATCTTGGTATTATGGCGGCTGTCATTGGGGAGTAGCCGCTCTATTTCTAGAGGCCAACGTCAACATACTTGTGAAGCAGTCTATGCTCACATGGCGCTGGCAGCACCATTGCCTGGCAAGACCTTTGACCGTATCCCTCTCTGTGGCTGGAGGAGGGTTGCGGTCAACTGCGTCTAATCCAGCCAGGAGTCTTTATTTTCATGTACACTTTATTGGTATCGACTGGTATCGTCGCGCTTGCAGAAATTGGCGACAAGACGCAGTTATTGGCCTTTGTGTTGGCAGCACGTTTTAAACGCCCCTTACCCATTATTCTTGGTATTTTGCTGGCTACCTTAGTTAATCACGGCTTGGCTGGCGCATTGGGTAGTATGTTGCCGTGGTTATTTAACCCCGAGCTTCTCACATGGGTGTTAGCCATTTCATTTTTGCTCATGGCCGTGTGGATCCTCATACCCGATAAGCTGGATGACTGCGATGTTGTTGCGAGCCGATATGGTGTGTTTGCGACCACATTTTTTGCCTTCTTTATTGCCGAGATGGGCGATAAGACTCAAATAGCCACTATTGCCTTGGCTGCCCAATACGATGCCTTTATAGCGGTCGTTGTGGGCACCACATTAGGCATGATGATTGCTAATGTTCCGGCTGTAATGATGGGGCAAAAGTTGGCGCACAAGCTTCCAGTGCGATTAGTGCATGCGATTGCCGCCTGTATTTTTGCTGTGCTGGGTGTGCTTGCCCTGCTTAGGGCCTTAAATCTCATTACGTGGTTTTAGTGTGATTTTATAGGCGTGAAGCGTCCGATCCATGAGATTGTGTGGGCGGCTTGAATCGTTCATTTGAGATTAAAAGTTGTTTTTTGCATCTAATATCCAACAAAATTGGGGTTATTTGCTTAATTTGATTTTTTTCTCAAATAAGGTATATGGATAGCGTCAATCTGCTG
The DNA here is from genome assembly GCA_035303295.1 of Paenalcaligenes sp. Classification (GTDB taxonomy): domain Bacteria; phylum Pseudomonadota; class Gammaproteobacteria; order Burkholderiales; family Burkholderiaceae_B; genus Paenalcaligenes. The sequence goes on along the minus strand of DATGRU010000185.1, from coordinate 250 downwards.
CTATAGTGTGCACTTTTCTCGTGTCGTCAGATTTTCTGGCTACGGGCTTTTTTCGACCCGTCTCTTGGGTTGGGATCCTTTCACAGGGAGCAATCTCGTTATGCAAGGCCTGCACCTTACCGCAGATTTATACCAATGCTCAGGCGATCTCTCGATCTTCATCGACGAGCACGCTTTGGCAGACTTATGTCGACAACACACTCACTTATCTGGTCTGACCATTGTCGGAGAAAAGTGGGTCACATTTCCT
>DATGRU010000184.1:0-2652 GCA_035303295.1 Paenalcaligenes sp. | reverse complement strand
AACACCACATCGCATTGTGGGGCCATGACTTTCACCGCATCTTGACGATTCTGCGTGGCATAACAAATGTCACTTTTCTTAGGCTCAACAATGTTCGGGAAACGATCACGTAAGGCCTGTGCAACCTGCGCAGCATCATCAACCGATAAAGTGGTTTGCGTCACGAAAGCTAAGTTCTCGGGATCGGTTACGTTCAAAGCCGCAACATCTTCAGGTGTTTCCACCAAGTACATACCCACTTCAGACTGCCCCAATGTACCTTCAACCTCGGGGTGCCCTTTGTGGCCAATCATGATAATTTCACGGCCGGCTTTACGCATACGTGCCACTTCGACGTGAACCTTAGTCACTAATGGACAGGTCGCATCGAAAATTTTCAAACCACGCTCATCAGCCTCGGCCCGCACTTGCAACGACACACCATGAGCCGAGAACACCACAATCGCACCGGCTGGTGCCTCTTCAAGCTCGTCAATAAAGATAGCGCCTTTTGCGCGCAAATCATCCACCACATAGCGGTTATGCACAATTTCATGGCGGACATAAATAGGCTTACCGTGTAGCTCAAGCGCCCGTTCCACAATATCAATGGCGCGATCAACGCCAGCACAAAATCCCCGAGGTTGCGCCAGTATCACGTCCATACTGGAGTCGGTCGAAGTAGGTGTGGTCATAGAATTCCCAAAATTTTCACATCCAAACGGATAGTCGCCCCCGCTAAGGGGTGATTAAAGTCAAAAAGCGCTGCGTCGTCGCTTAATTGTTTCAGCACGCCTGAATAACGCGTGCCATTGCGAGCGCTGAACTCAACCATGTCACCCGGACTAAAAATTTCGTCCTGTGCGGTGTTCTCGCGCAGCATGGCCTTACTAACCCATTGTAGTAGGGCTGGGTTGCGCTCGCCATACGCTTGCTCTGGGCTGAGGTCAGCATGAAGGCTGGCCCCCTCTGCTTGCCCCAACAACACGCTTTCTAAGCCCGAGGACCACTGCCCCGTACCCATCTGCAACGTAGCAGGGCGGCCATCGAAGGTATTAGCAAATACCGTACCTGCGGCTGGGCCTGACATAATTTGTATGCAGTAATGCAGGGTTAAGTAGGAGTCCTCACGGACAATTAATGCCTTGGCATCGGAGTCTGGCGTCAATGTCTGTCATCCTGTGTCATCAATGTATACCCTATTTTAGTGCGTCTTATGCTTTCTAACAGTAATTCCCTAAATAATTTGCGCCCTCGAGAACGTTTGCTGAAATACGGCGCCCATGCGCTCGCTGATTCCGAGCTATTAGCCATTGTGCTGCGCACTGGTACGGCGCAACAACCAGTGATTCAATTAGCCCAGAGCCTACTGCATCATTTTAAAGGCTTTAGAGCGCTACTTGCCGCCGAAGCCTCTGAACTGCAAACCATGAATGGAATTGGGCAGGCTAAATCGTGCGAGTTGCTGGCCATTAGCGAAATCGCCCGCCGTGCTTTAAAGGAAGATTTGGTTCATGGCGCAACCATGAGCCACCCACAACACGTAAAAGCGTATTGCATTGCTGAACTAGGGCATTTAAAAATTGAACACTGCATCGCCCTGTATTTAGATAACCAATTGCGCCTTATCGAAAGCGAAGAATTATCCCGTGGCACATTAAACCAAGCCTCTGTGTACCCGCGCGAACTCGTTAAAGCAGCCTTACGGCATCATGCGGCTGCCGTTATTTTGGCCCATAATCATCCATCAGGAATACGAGAACCCAGTCAAGCAGACATCAATCTAACCAAACACATTAAACAAGCGCTACAACTGGTGGACATACGTTTATTAGACCACCTTATCATTACGGCCAATCACGCAACCTCTTTGGCAGAGCGTTCACAGCTATAACAATAACAATAGCTAGTACACATCTAGGCAAGCAGCACACCCAAAGCATACTTAGCGCCTACCATTACTTTTGCGCAGCAAGACCCATCCCTTTTCTCGCTAAAACAACAAAAGTACTGTTTTATGCTATAACTACCCGCCGCCTTGCCCTACACTCTTTAAAAAAGTAAGGCGTAGTGGTAGAATCTTTCGATTTACTGGATACGTGGCAGATCGTTTTCTTTTTATCTGTTGGCGGTCCTACTATGAACGACAGGAAAACCATCATGAAAGAAGGCATCCACCCAGAGTACCGCGAAGTGGTGTTCTTGGATCAACAAACGGGTAATTCCTTCATTACCCGTTCAACACTGCAAACACGTGAAACCATCGAAAAAGACGGTAAAACATACCCTCTTTTCAAATGCGATGTAACGTCCGAGTCACATCCATTCTACACCGGCGCGCAAACTCGCATCGTCGAAACCGGCCGTGTTGAGAAGTTCCGCGCTCGTTTTGCACGTACTGCAGGTACTCGTAAAAGCAGCTAATCGCTTTTGCAAGAAAAAAAGCAGCTTCGGCTGCTTTTTTTGTGCCTGTCGCCACTGACCCCCGCAGCTATAATCAATTATCCTCTTTAACTTTTAATACCTGATCTGTGCGCATACCCCAGAATCTTTCCACACCTGCTCGATTAACAACTCCCGGTGCTGCTAAATTACCTCGCTCGTTGTTGTTATTGGTTGGCCTTATCTATATCTTTGCCGGCCTACTATTCAGAGACCCATGGAAAACCGATG
>DATGRU010000183.1:0-25922 GCA_035303295.1 Paenalcaligenes sp. | reverse complement strand
GTGGAAAGCAGTGAGTACGATCAGCTGCGTGATTCGCTTGAAAAGTTGAAGCTCAACGACGCATCGTTGATGTTCGAGCCCGAGGTATCTCAGGCCTTAGGTTTCGGTTTTCGATGCGGCTTTTTGGGCTTGTTGCACATGGAGATCGTGCAAGAACGGCTCGAGCGCGAGTTCGACATGGACATCATTACCACTGCACCGTCGGTGGTGTACGAGGTCGAGCGTAATGATGGTGAAGTGCTCATGATCGAGAGCCCCTCACGCATGCCCGAAGTAGGTCAAATCGCGCAAATTCGCGAACCGATGGTGGTTGTCACCCTGCTGATGCCCCAAGACTATGTGGGCCCTGTCATGACCTTATGTAATGCCAAGCGTGGCGTACAAATGAACATGACTTATCTGGGGCGTCAGGTTAGTTTGGTTTACGAAATACCGTTGGCGGAAATTGTGCTCGATTTCTTTGATCGACTGAAGTCGGTGTCACGCGGTTACGCGTCGATGGACTACGAGTTTAAAGAGTACCGTGCAGCGGATGTGGTTAAGGTAGATGTGTTGATTAACGGCGATCGTGTGGATGCGCTGTCGATGATTGTGCACCGAGCTAATGCACGCTATCGCGGGCGTGAGGTGGTGGCCAAAATGCGCACACTGATTCCACGACAAATGTTTGATATTGCGATTCAGGCGGCTATTGGCGCTGAGGTTATCGCGCGTGAAAACGTGAAGGCGCTGCGGAAGAACGTGTTGGCTAAGTGCTATGGTGGTGATATTTCTCGTAAGAAGAAGCTAATCGAGAAACAGAAAGCGGGTAAGAAACGCATGAAGCAGGTAGGTAACGTAGAAATTCCACAAGAGGCGTTTCTGGCGATTCTGCAAGTCGAAGATAAATAACCATCACCGAGGAAAACAATGCGCTGGGATTTTGCCCTGATCTTATTCATTTTGCTGGTGGTAACCGGCGTGATTTGGTTTGCAGATCGTTTTTACTTGGCGCCTCGTAGGCGTCAGCGCGGGCGTGATGCCATGAGCGCCATCCAAGAAAGTACAGCAGGTTCATTAGACGTCGATACATTGCGTAAAGAAGCCTATGCCAAAGCGGTACGCATGCCTTGGTGGGTTGAGTACGGGGTTAGTTTTTTCCCCGTTATTCTGTTTGTGTTTGTATTGCGTTCCTTTATTTTTGAGCCGTTCCGAATTCCTTCGGGCTCAATGCTACCTACCTTACAGAGTGGCGACTTCATCTTAGTCAATAAGTACGAATATGGGGTGCGCCTGCCTGTACTGAATAAGAAAATTATCGAGGTAAACGACCCCGAACGTGGTGACGTGTTGGTGTTCCGCTACCCGGTGGACCCAAGTATTGATTACATTAAACGGGTGGTGGGCTTGCCGGGGGATACCGTTAGCTACCGTAACAACACGCTCTACATTAATGGATCTGAAGTTAGTCAGACTCGTAATGGCGAGTATTTTGAGCCCGATCGTGCCTTGTATACGGGTCAGTACTTAGAGCAACTGGGCAATACCGAGCATAGTATCTTAGTAGATAAGCGTGGCTCTAATCATTTCATGCCGATTGTGCGCTTTCCTTACAGCGATCAGTGTGATTATTCATCAGGGGGCGTAAGCTGCACCGTACCTGAGAACCACTATTTTGTGATGGGCGATAATCGAGACAATAGCTTGGATAGCCGCTACTGGGGGTTTGTACCTGACCAGCATATTGTGGGTCGCGCCTTTTTAATTTGGATGAATTTCGGCGAACCGAGTCGTATAGGACGTTTTCAGTAATGGTGCGCTTACATAAACTGGAACAGTTAATTGGCTATGAGTTCCAAAATATTGCTTTATTGGAACAGGCCATTACGCATCGCAGTCATAATGCACAGCATAACGAACGGCTCGAGTTTCTGGGCGATTCGGTGTTGAACTTTGTGGTGGCTTCGCTGCTTTACCATCGTTTTTTAGGTATAGACGAGGGCGACTTATCACGACTGCGCGCTAATTTAGTAAAGCAAGCTACCTTAGCGGATATTGCACAGCGTTTGGCGTTATCCGATTTCCTACGCTTAGGCGAGGGCGAATTAAAAAGTGGTGGGTTTAGACGGCCCTCTATTTTGGCTGATGCGCTAGAGGCTATTTTTGCTGCAGTATACCTAGACGGTGGTTTTGAGGCGGCTGCTCAAGCAATTACTCGTCAGTTCGAGCCGCTATTAAAAGATGTGGATCCTAAAACCTTGGGTAAAGATCCCAAAACACTGCTTCAGGAAATGCTGCAGGCGCGTCGTTTGGATCTTCCGGCTTACACGGTTATTGCAACGCATGGTGCCGCTCATAGTCAAACCTTCGATGTAGAGTGCCACATCGCTAAATTAGATATTACCGTGCAAGCCAGTGGTAGTAGTCGCAGGGCAGCCGAGCAGGCGGCAGCGCTACAAGCTATCGAAATTGTGACAGTTCAGCATCCAGTTCGAGGCCGGCAGTCGCGTCGTGTGCGTCAGCCACAGCTTAGTTTGCCAGTTGCTGTAAATCAGGAGAATAAATGAGTCAGGTGCCGTTTCGATGTGGCTTTGTTGCGGTGGTAGGGCGCCCTAATGTGGGTAAGTCCACATTAACCAATGCGTTGGTAGGCTCTAAAGTATCGATTGTGTCACGTAAGGCACAAACGACCCGCCATCGTATCCACAGCGTACTAACCCGTGAGCACGAGCAATTTGTGTTTGTGGACACTCCCGGTTTTCAAACGCGTCATGGCGGGGCGATGAATCGCATGATGAACCGCGTGGTGACTCAAACTTTAGCGGATGTGGATGCTGTTGTGCACGTTGTCGAGGCCGGAAAATGGACCGAGGCGGATGCACAGGTTATTGAGTTACTGCCTAAAAGCCGTCCGGTGATCTTAGTCATTAATAAGATCGATTTGTTTAAAGACAAAACCGAATTACTGCCTTTTATCGCCAAGTTAAGTCAGCAGTTTTCGTTTCAGGCGGTGGTGCCTCTTAGTGCAGCACGCGATGTGCAACTGGACACCTTGTTAGATGAAATTGCTAAGCTGTTGCCGGAAGGCGAACCGATGTTCGACGAGGAAACACTGACCGACCGTCCTGTGCGTTTCATCGCTGCCGAGTTGGTGCGTGAGAAAATATTCCGCTTAGTCGGTGACGAATTGCCTTATCAATGCACCGTTGTCATCGAGCAGTGGGAAGAGAACGAGACGGGTGCCCGTATTGCAGCGTGCGTATTAGTTGAACGTGAAAGCCATCGTCCTATTTTGTTGGGAGCGGGCGGCGAGCACATGAAGCGTATTGCCACAGAAGCTCGACAAGACATAGAGCGTATGCTCGAGAAGCAGGTGTTTCTAGACGTGTATGTAAAAGTTCGCAAGGGGTGGTCGGATCGCGACGCATCGTTGCGTGAGCTGGGGTATGAGTAAACGGCGGCAATCGGTACGCGATGAGCCCGCCTATGTCTTACATTACACGGCATGGCGCGAAACCTCATTAATTCTGCAGGTTTTTAGTAAAAACCACGGATGCTTACCTTTAGTGGCCAAAGGGGCCAAACGGCCTTATTCAGCGTTGAAATCGGTACTCTCGGTATTTCAGCCTCTGGATATCGCGTGGTCTGGCTCTGGCGAGGTCAAAACACTGACTCAGGCTGAATGTGCCGGTATTTGTCCTTTAAGCGGAACGGGCATGATGTCGGGGTGGTACATGAATGAGCTGTTACTGCGTTTACTGCCTCGTGAAGACCCGCATCCGTTATTGTACGATGCGTATGAACTGACACTACAGCAATTGGTGCACGAGCCGCGCTCCGCCTCACTGGCGTTGCGGCGTTTCGAGTGGGTGTTGTTGCAGCAAGTAGGCTACGGTTTAGACCACGAAACGCCTGATTTTTCCGATCCCGAGCTGGAGCCTTATTTACGAACCTTATTGCGCGAGCGCATCGACCATTATTTAGGTCGGCCACTGCGTACTCGTGAGGTATTAATGGACTTGCAGCAGTATTAATGGGTGTTTCTTCGTCAATGGCTTCTGCGCCTGCTGTTGAAATCGATGCGTCCAGTGTGCTGGTATTGGATGCCTGCATACTTATTTCTAATGTGTTGCGCTTTTTATCGTTAGAACTGGCGCGAGAGCATTCCTTTCAACCCGCATGGAGCGCAATTATTGGTGATGAGTGGGCACGTAATGCCTCACGATTGTGGGACGTACCGGTAGAGCAGTTATGGCAAGACTGGGAGCAGTGGCAACGTGAGTTCCCTCTGGCCGATCAAGGAAATGTACAGGGTTACAAGGAAGGCCTGCAGTATAGTGATCCTAAAGATTGGCATGTCATTGCAGCGGCTCGGGCCGCGCAGCACGCTTTTCCGGACGCTACAGTACGCATTCTGACGAAGAATCTTAAAGACTTTAATCGTTCAGAATTAAAACGCTTAGGGTTAAGTGTTGTCGCACCCGATCATTTTTTTGTGGCGATGCATCATCAATACCCAAGCAAGATGAACGCATTACTTCAGCGTTTACCGCAAGCAGTGGTGGCTCCAGATAAGCCGCTGTTAAGCGTAGAAGTGCTGTTAAAGCGCGAACGGTTATTTGGCTTGAATCAAGCTTATCAGCGCAGTGTCTTACTTAAGGGCGAGGAATGAAAAAAGGAATTGGCCTTTCTGTTGCGGCCTCTGGGTTGTTTGCATTGCTCTACTACTATGCAACCTTATTAAAGCCGCTGGAAGGTACAGAGGTGTTTGCATGGCGTGTTGTGCTAGGGGTGCCAGCTTTAGCTATTGTAATAACCCGATTTAAGCGCTGGCACGAGGTAGGCTTAGTGGCTAAGCGTATGCTGGTTGATTTGCGTTATTTGCTGTTGCAAATGCTATGTGCTGCTTTATTTGGCGTGCAGTTGTGGCTGTTTGTATGGGCACCCCTGCACCAGAAAGCGCTTGATGTATCGATGGGCTATTTCCTGTTGCCTTTAATGATGGTGTTGGCAGGTAGGCTGGTCTATAAAGAAAAGCTAAGCAGCATGCAGTGGGTGGCGGTAGGTTTTGCCATACTGGGTGTGTCGCACGAATTGCTGCGTACTTTTTCGTTTTCGTGGGCAACTGCCTTGGTGGTGTTTGGCTACCCACCTTACTTTATATTGCGTCGCTATTTAAAAGTAGGCTCATTAAGCTCACTGTATTTTGACTTTAGCTTTTTATTGGTGCCTGCGTTTTATATTTTGTGGTCGCAAGAAACAAGTGTGCTGCAGCAGTTTAGTCACGACTGGACTTTATCGTGGAAAGTACTGCTGTTCGGCATTATTAGCGCCGCAGCGTTGTTGGGATACTTAACAGCAAGTCGCTTGTTACCCCTAAGCTTATTTGGCATTTTGGGCTACGTGGAACCCGTATTGTTGTTTTGGGTCGCTTTCTTATTGCTTGGAGAGCCCGTACAACCGCATGAATGGTTAACCTATATACCCATTTGGATAGCGGTTCTGATTGTCGCCTTAGAGGGTATGAATGCCTTAAGGCAAGACATGCAGTTACGCAGTACAGCAAAGAAGTAAGTGCGGGTAGAAGAAAGGTTCGGGGTAATAAAAAACGGCGCTGAAAGAGCGCCGTTTTTGATGGGGCTTAATAACGATGATTAATCGTTATTACCACCGAATATGCCAAGCAACATCAGCAGGTTGCTGAAGATGTTGTAGAGGCTTAAATACACCGCCAGCGTGGCTGTAATGTAGTTGGTTTCACCACCACGCATGATGCGCTGTAGGTCGACCAGTAAAAAGGCCGAGAAAATACCAATCGCCAGTACAGAGATGGTTAACATCAATGCAGGCATTTGCAGGAAGATGTTGGCAATAGCTGCGACAATAATGATTACCGCACCCACCATCAAGAACTGCTGCATGCCGCTAAAGTCGCGTTTGGAAGTGGAGGCGACGGTGGCCATGGTGGCAAATACCGCGCTGGTACCACCAAAGGCCAGCATAATCAGTTGTGAGCCATTCGACATGCCCAGTACAAAACCAAGCAGGCGCGACAACATAATGCCCATAAAGAAGGTGAAGGCCAACAGTAGGGCAACGCCTAGAGAGCTATTTTTATTGCGCTCGATTAAAAACATCAAACCAAAAGCGCCAACTAAAAACAGCATAACCGTCATACCGGGGCTGGTGCCCATGACTTGATTAATGCCTGTACGCAGACCCACCAATGCACCCAGCACGGTAGGGATCATGGAGACAGCTAATAATAAATAGGTATTACGTAGTACGCGGTTTTGCGCGATTTGGGATTGAATGCCCGTTGAGCGAGAATGCTCAGGCAGGCTTGAATGACGGAAGTCGCTCATGATGCATCCTTCATAGCAATATCAGTAATAAAGATGGCTTAAGATTAACTTACAACAAGCTGAACACGCAAACGGTTTTTAGCTTTCAAGCTGGTGCGCGTGAATCTGATAACCCTGCGATTGATACTGACGCCAACGGGTACGGGCCAGCTCGCGGTCGTTTTCATCGTGCGAAACAATTTCCAATATACGAGTAAAGCGCTCGCTGTTGGGTGGACAGGTATCGGATAAGTTAATCAGCCATGCAGGCTCAGCCCCAGCCTGACTGAGTTGTGGGTCAGGGTCTTGTTGGCAGAGCACGATGGGGGTGGCGGAAGCCAAGGCGTCGTCGGCCAGCACATGGGGGACAAACACGGTAGGTTTAAACCCCCATAACAAGCGATCGAATCGGGTTAACAAGCGCGCATCGTCGCTGTAAACCACCAATCGCCGACCACGCAGGTATTGCTTATGCACGACATCACATGCCGTGCGTAAGCGGTCGGGAGCACCAAAAGCGAAGTCGACGCGAGTCATGCTTAATGACTTTGATTCAGCAGGAACTGAACCAGTAGTGGAACAGGACGTCCGGTAGCGCCTTTGTCTTTACCACTGCGCCATGCTGTGCCTGCGATGTCTAAATGCGCCCAACGGTAGGCCGAAGTAAAGCGCTGCAAGAAGCATGCTGCGGTGACCGCACCGGCTGCGGGACCACCAATATTAGCGATGTCAGCAAAGTTAGAATGTAGCTGTTCTTGGTAGCGATCATCAAGAGGCATACGCCATGCACTGTCACCACTGATCTTGGCTGCTTCTAATAAGGCTTCAGCTAAATCGTCGTCAGGGCTGAATAAGCCACTGTTTACGTGGCCTAGTGCAACGACGCAAGCCCCAGTAAGTGTGGCCATGTTCACCACAGCAGCCGGTTTGAAGCGCTCTGCATACGTTAAGGCATCGCACAAGACTAAACGGCCTTCGGCATCGGTATTAAGAATTTCGATGGTTTTGCCAGCCATGCTAGTGACCACATCACCGGGCTTATTCGCAGTGCCACTTGGTAAGTTCTCGCACGCAGCAACTAAACCAATCACTTGCTGGTTGAGGTCCAGTTCGGAAATGGCGAGCATGGTGCCAAAGACACTTGCTGCGCCGCCCATGTCGTATTTCATTTCGTCCATATTGGCAGCAGGTTTAAGCGAGATACCGCCCGCATCAAAGGTGAGACCTTTGCCGACTAAAACAATGGGGCCTTCTTTATTTGTGTCTTTTGTTTTGGTGGAAGGTGTATGGGTGAAGATAATAAAGACTGGAGGCTGTTCGGAGCCTTTGGCAACCGATAAGAATGAGCCCATTTTCAGCGCTTCCATTTGCTTGCGCTGAAGCACCTCGACTTTTAGCGTGGGGTATTGCTTAGCCAGTTTCTTGGCTTCCTCAGCTAAGTAGGTAGGGGTGCAGATATTTGGTGGTAGGTCGGCCAGTAAACGCGTTAGGTTAGCGCCTTTACCAATGGCCTCGCCTTCTTTTAAGCCATCTTTGGCTTCACTGGACTGTGTACGGCTGGTCCACACAGCAAATTTTTTCAATACGATCGGGTCGGCTTTTTTGCTGAGTGTGGCATCGAAACGATAGCTTGCGGCCAGTACGGCTTGTGCCGCTGCATTACTACGCTGACGTAGGGTACTGGCGTTACAATCGACGGTAGTTAAGGCGCTAACAGCATCCTTTACGTTGGCCTGAATGCAATAGTTTGCAAAATTTTGTTCGGCAGAAGCATGCGTACGGCTAGTGTATTTCTCTTGCTCACCTAAGCCCACTAGAACAACGCGTTCGGCGCGTACACCTGCTACATTACGTAAGACCAGATGTGAACCGGCTTTGGCTTTAAATTCGCTTTTCAAGGTGGCACGAATGGCGCCGTCACTGGCGCGGTCGATTATATCGGCCGCAGGCGACAACACATCGTTACTAAATACGCCGACGGCAAGCGCAGCAGTTTTAACCTGATGTAAAGATGCTGAAGTTTGTGTGCTAAATTCCATACAATTTTCCTATTAATACAGGCCATAATTTTCTAACCTGCCTATTGTCTCATGTCTTTATTTAAACGTAGTGCTGTATCCGAAATTCTCAGCCATGCAGGTGTAGTCTTGTCTACACTGCTGATCGTATGGTTGAGTGTATTGCTGGTGCGTTTGGTGGGGGACGCCGCCAGCGGCAGCATTGGTGCTGACGTGGTTTTAGGCATGGCATTGTTCTCCACGATTACGGCTTTGCCGGTTATTTTATCTGCTTCATTATTTATTGCAGTATTAACGACGATCACCCGTACATTTCGTGACTCTGAGATGGTGGTTTGGTACGCAAGCGGGCTGTCTTTACGTAGTTGGATTGCACCCATCTTGCGATGTGCTATTCCGGTTGCCATCATTATTTCTCTACTTACCTTTTTTGCGTCGCCATGGGCCTATCGCCAAATTTCGGAGTATCGACAGCGTTTCGAGCTACGTTCCGATTTAAGTAAAGTAACCGTAGGGCAGTTTGTTGAAGTTGAGCAGGGTGCCCGCGTGTTCTTTACCGAAGCCCCGACCAACGATGAGGACGAATTAGGGAATGTGGTGGCCCGTGTCATTGATCCGAACTGGTTTAGTGTCATAACTGCACAAAGTGCACACGTTGAAACCGAGGAAAATGGCGACCGCTTTTTAGTGTTGAATGAAGGCCATCGCTACGATATGCAACCTCAAAGTCCACTGTTTCGCATCACCGACTTTGAGCGTTACGGGGTGCGGCTGGAAAGCAAAGACGATATGAGTTCGCCCGAGCAGATACGCTTGCAAGCGCTACAGCAAATTAAGGCCAGACCGAATGCACAATTAGTGAATGATGGCACCAGCGAGGCGCGAGCACAGTTAATGTGGCGTTCGGCCATGCCTATTGCTGCACTGAACTTGGCCTTGCTGGCGTTGCCGCTGGGGGCCGTGAACCCACGTTTAGGAAAGTCAGGTAACTTGTTGATTGCCGGGTTGCTGGCTTTGCTTTATATGAACCTTATTAATCTGTCTCGCGGCTGGATTAGTAGTGGTGTATTAAGCTTTACGGTCGGAATTGGATTGGTGCACGCGGTGTTCGCGGCTCTTACCGTGCTCTTGTTGTGGTACAAAACTCGAGTCAAAGCGCCTAAATCAGCTTCATCGCCCTGATAGTACAAGCCGAGGGCGTCATGACAGCCTGCATCAAGGGTAGATCTGGATAGCTTAGCTTTTATCTTTCTATTTATATTCCTAAATAGAATATAGAGGCTTTCTCTTATTACCTATAATTAAGAGATAACAGGGGCTATCTATGAATCTTCAGCAATTTAGATTTGTGCGCGAAACGATTCGGCGCAATTTTAATTTAACCGAGGCAGCGCGTGCGCTTTATACCTCCCAACCCGGCGTATCCAAGGCCATTATCGAATTAGAAGATGAACTAGGCATCAAAATTTTTGAACGCCATGGTAAGCGAATTAAAGGGCTCACACGACCTGGAGTTGCCGTCGCAGAAGTGATTAATCGCATCATGCGCGAAGTGGATAACCTAAAGCGGGTAAGTGACGATTTCGCCAAGCAAGACGAGGGGGCGTTGGTGATTGCATGCACGCACGCACAAGCACGGTATTTGTTGCCTAAGGTCATTCCCGAATTTCGCAAACGCTTTCCTAAAGTGCATATGTCCTTGGCCGAGGGGAACCCACCTCATCTAGCGCAAATGGTGTTGCACGAACAGGCTGACGTGGCCATTGCCACCGAAACCCTTGCTGAGACTCCCGGCTTATTGGCTTTACCGGTGGTGGAGTGGCAGCACACGATTGTGGTGCGACCTGATCATCCACTTACCGAACTGCAAACCCAAGCAGCACGAAATTTAAGCTTACAGCAGCTAGCCGAGTATCCCATTGTGACCTATGACAAAGCGTTCTCAGGCCGAAAAGCCATTGACGAGGCGTTTGAAAAAGCGGGCGTGGTGCCGGATATTGTGCTGGAAGCCATTGATGCTGACGTCATTAAAACCTATGTCGATGTGGGCTTGGGTATAGGCATTATCGCCGGTGTGGCATTTGATCCGCGTCGCGATAAGGGCTTAGTAGGCCTTAATGCTGGGCATTTATTTGGCTCACACATGACGCGCGTTGCGATTAAGCAAGGAACCTTCTTGCGCGATTATGTGTATGTGTTGTTAGAAATGCTTGCGCCAGAGCTAACACGCGATGCAGTTGATAAAGCACTGGCAGCCGAGTTGGAGTAACGCCTTTCGGTAGGTTTAACTCATCTTTTAAAAGCGGCTAACTAGCCGCTTTTTTGCATTTAAAGTACCTATCTGCCGTTTGTTTCTCACGCTATTGCTGTGTGGTTTCTTTCATATAAGAATTAAGTCTAGGGGTTATTCCTGATTTGTACTAAAGGATGATTGACAATCTTAATGAGAATGATTATCGTTTAGTCAACTCACACATTCTTGGAGGTTCTATGTCAGAACAAGTAAGCGCGATTATCGTTGGAGCAGATAGGCTAGGCAACATTCCTGCTTTGCTCGATTTGCATAATATTAAGGTTAAGCAGCATATTAGTGGCAGAGACCCCTCCCATCAGAAGAAGACGCTGCAATTACCTTCTGGTACCGAGCTGCTGATTTTGCTGACTGATTTCCTAGGGCACAATGTCATGAAAACCTTCCGTTCTGCTGCTCAGCGTTCGGGAATCCGTGTACTGGCCTGCCGCCGTTCGGTGTGTAGTATTAAGCGTGCTTTGGCACAAGAGGGCTTTTGTGAGGTGTGTCCATACAGCAAGAAGCCAGTGGCAGTGGCTAAACCTACATTGCAATAAAGGATCCGGATGATTCAACGTACCAAGACAACAAAAAACCCAGTGTGAGTGCACTGGGTTTATTTTTGTTTAAAAGCTTAATAACGATAAGGGAAGATAGCGCTATTTAGCAGCAATAATGCGGCGTGCACCGTTATAACGTTTTTTCCAGTAGGACACGGTCATGTCCTCGACGCGCACGACTGCACCGGTGCGCGGGGCGTGTACAAACTTATTGTCGCCTAGATAGATACCCACATGAGAGAAGCGTGCGCCGCGCGTATTAAAAAAGACCAAATCGCCTTCTTCTAACTGACTGCGTTTTACCGACTCCCCGAACGATGCCATTTGCGCTGATTGCCGCGGTAATTTTAAACCCAGTGATTTTTCAGCTACATAACTAACTAAACCACTGCAATCGAAACCAGTATTAGGATTTTCGCCCCCATAGCGATAATTAATCCCTAAGAAGTCCAGCGCGGTGCTGGCGATTTCCTGACCTGCATGGTTCGTGTTGTGTTGGTTGGAGCCGTATGAGATTCGAATATCGCTTTGGGCTCGGTTGGCAAGGTAGTTGCCTAGTGGATCAGCCTGAGTGCGGTAACTGTAGTTGTCGTTAAGGTCGGAAAATAAGTTATCAAGTGCAGCGTAATCGTTACCCGAATTGGTGGCAGCGCATCCGGTAAGAGCCAATGCAATGCAGGCCGGAGCGACACGAAGGGTAATGGTTGATGACAGAATTGAACGTAGGCGAAGATATAACTGGCGATGTGGGGGCATGGGTTTAGATCGTATTGTTATAACCTGCGTGACGTTAGCCTAAGCTTCTAACCCGTGATATTTACGGCAGATAAAACGAATTAGCCTGCGTAACGTTATAAATAACGCGCGTAACGTCAAGTTCTGTAAAGGGAATAGAAATTAGTGTCCGAGTTTACCTAAGGATTGCGAAATCGTAAACCTTAAGCGGCCAAATAATATGTAATGTGGCCATCACTGTATGCAAATAAGAAGAAGTTAGTGATCAAAGCCGTTTCACCGTATGATTTAGCCACCGTTTAACTTCTGGGGTAGCGCCGTTTTATGTCATCCAAGGTGAAACAACCCTCGCGCTTTCGTGGGGCCTTGCGTCAAGGTGTATCCGTCCGCGAACTATGGTCGTGGGCAATGTATGACTTTGCTAACTCTGGCTACACCACCGTGGTGCTCACCACCGTGTTTAGCGCATATTTTGTAGGCGTTGTGGCAGAGGGTGAGTCGTGGGCTACGCTAGCGTGGACAACTGGCCTTTCTCTTTCTTATCTGCTGGTGATGCTTACGATGCCTACCTTGGGAGCAAGAGCGGATGCTCGTGCACAAAAAAGGCGATTGTTATTCACCAGTACGGCTGGATGTGTAGTGGCTACGTTGCTGCTTGCCCTGACAGGTGTAGGCGAAATTGCTTGGGCTTTAACGTTTATCGTGTTGTCCAATTATTTCTATTGCGTGGGCGAATCGATTATCGGGGCGTTTCTACCAGAAATAGCCAAATCCGACTCCTTAGGCCGCGTATCCGGATGGGGGTGGGGCTTTGGTTATTTTGGGGGCATGCTGGCCTTGGGTATTGCTCTTGTGGTGGTCACACAGGGCGAGGCGAGTGGCTTAGGGGCGGAGCAGTATGTGCCTTGGGTGATGGGCATTACCGCTGTTATTTTTATGTTGGCGGCCTTGCCTTCTTTTTTGTGGTTACGGGAGCGCTCGGTGGCAACGCATCGCCCAGCAATGGGTATGCTGAAGCGCTTAGCGTTTGCATGGGTAGAAACGCGTGATCACTATCCTGACTTACGTCGTTTATTAATTTGCGGTGCGTTGTACCAAGCAGGCATTGCTGTAGTCATTACGCTATCGGCGGTTTATGCGACTCAAGCCATGGGCTTTAGCATGAGCCAGACGATGATGCTGGTTTTTACAGTTAATATCGCCGCTGCAGTAGGTGCCATGGGCTTTGGTCATGTGCAGGATAATCTGGGCCATAAGCCAGCGTTGGCGATTACCTTATGTGGGTGGTTGCTGATGATTGTGTTAGCGGCCACCGCAACCGGAGCGGGGCAATTTTGGGCGTCGGCGGTTGTGGCGGGTTTATGTATAGGCAGTAGTCAAAGCGCAGGGCGTGCGATGGTGGGGGCGTTTAGCCCCGATCAGCGCTTGGCTGAGTTTTATGCGTTGTGGACCTTTGCTATTCAACTGGCCGCTGTAGTTGGGCCGTTGTGTTATGGCTTAGTCACGTGGCTAACCGATGGTAATCATCGTTTGGCTTTGTCCTTTACCAGCTCATTCTTTCTTGGTGGGCTGCTTGTGCTATGGCGTATCAACTTTCATCGGGGCATAGCACGTAAAGCGCAAACAGATCAGAATGCGGCAGGCGTTTAAGCCGAGCCACTAAGATTAGTGCAGTGTTGAGTTAACATGCTCGCCAACGTATCACGTTGGCAGTGGGCATTCTATGGGGTAAGAGCTTGGCAACAACTAAAGCAGAGCAAGCAGCGCTGATGCTTATGACCGCGACAGTGGTCTTATGGAGTTTTAGCTGGATCGTGATGAAAAGTTTGGTGGACTATATCGGCCCCGTGGATATGGTTGCCAGCCGCTATGTAATTGCCTTTATTTTTCTGGGTGCGGTTCAATATTATCGCAAGGTGCCGTTCGTGTTGCCGCCGTTCTTGCTATGCGCGGGAATTGCTATTTTCCAAACAGTCGCCTTTCAGGTGTTGTCCCAATTTGCGCTGATGCGAGGTGGGGCAGGGCACGTGGTGTTACTGGCGTACACAATGCCATTTTGGGCTGTTTTATTTAGTTGGCTCATTCTGGGGGCTCGCCCCTTATCGAAACATTGGTGGGCACTGGCATTTGGTTTGTGTGGCTTGCTATTGGTTATCCGGCCGTGGGAAGGGCTGGGGAATGCATCCGCATCGTTGTTGGCGCTGTTGTCAGGAATTAGCGGTGGCTTTGGCTTGGTGTTGTCGAAAATTATGTTTGAACGGCATCAGCCGCATATTTTAAACCTGACTGTGTGGCAGTTGCTGATGGGTGGGCTCATTACCGTGCCTCTGGCTTATTTTGTGCCGCAGCGTGAGCTGGTGCTGAATGGCACCCTAATTATTGGCCTGTTATATATGTCGGTGCTGGCCTCGGGGTTGGGGTGGTTAATGTGGTTAGGCGTTATTCAGCGTGTATCTACGACGGTTGCGAGTATGTCGAGTTTAGGGGTGCCAGTGTTGGCCATTTTATTGGCTTGGTTGTTGTTGGGCGAGCAACCGAGCTATTTAGATTTAATGGGTGTGGCGTTGGTGGTAATGGGCTTGGTGGTGGTGAACTGGCCGAGCCGACGCGTAGCGAATACCTAATGTTGTAGGGGTTGAAAACGACATGGGGCGAGTTTGATGCTCGCCCCATTATCTATTGTTGTGCTGTGTTTATTTAAGGTTTACATGCCGTTGTAGACAGGCCCTTCGCCACCTTGTGGTGGTACCCACACAATATTTTGAGTGGGGTCCTTAATGTCGCAGGTTTTACAGTGCACACAGTTTTGCGCATTAATTTGTAGTTGGTCTGCGCCTTGAGCGTCTTTAATAAACTCATACACCCCGGCCGGACAGTAGCGGGCTTCAGGGCCAGCATACTTGGCTAAATTAAGCTTAACCGGTACGGCCGCATCTTTAAGCGTTAGGTGCACGGGTTGGTTTTCATCGTGGTTAGTGTTTGAAATAAACACCGAGCTAAGACGATCAAAGGTTAGTACACCATCGGGTTTCGGGTACTGAATGGGCGCACAGTCGGCGGCGGGTTGTAAGCTGGCGTGATCGGGTTTGCGGTTCTTTAGCGACCACGGTACATTGCCGCGCAGTACGAGGTGTTCGATACCCGTCATTAATGTGCCCACGGTGCGGCCTTTTTTGAACCATTGTTTAAAGTTTCGGGACTGATGTAGTTCTTTATGAAGCCACGATTGTTCGAAGCCCGTTGTGTAAGCTTGAAGTTCGTCATGCTGGCGGTTAGCGCGGATAGCATCAATAACGGCATCAGCGGCAAGCATGCCACTTTTCATGGCGGCATGACTGCCTTTAATACGCGCCGCGTTCAAAAAGCCAGCTTCACAACCCACCAACGCTCCGCCTGGGAACACAAATTTAGGTAAAGACAATAGGCCGCCAGCTGTTAACGAGCGAGCACCATAGGCAATGCGTTTCGCCCCTTCGAACGTAGTGCTGATATGAGGATGCGTCTTGTAGCGTTGAAACTCGTGAAACGGTGATAACCATGGGTTGGCGTAATCTAAGCCCACCACAAGGCCTACCACCACAATATTGTTGTCTAGATGGTATAGAAAAGCGCCACCATAGGTGTCTGCGTCTAAGGGCCAGCCCGCGCTATGTTGCACCAGCCCCGGCTGCGAACGTGATGGGTCAACCTCCCACATTTCTTTGATGCCAATGGCGTAGCTTTGGGTATTGCCTTGGGTGTCCAGTTGGTATTTTTGTATGAGCTCACGGCCTAGGTGACCGCGTGAACCCTCGGCAAACAACGTGTATTTGGCGTGTAATTCCATACCCGGTTGGTAATTGGCAGTATGCGAGCCATCACGGGCAACCCCCATGTCTCCGGTTACGACGCCACGCACTGCACCGCTTTCGGTGTAGAGTACGCTGGCCGCCGAGAACCCGGGGAAAATATCCACACCCAGACCCTCAGCGTATTCGCCTAGCCACTTACACACCTCGCCCAAACGCACGATGTAATTACCGTGGTTCTTAAAGACATCGGGCAACAACCAAGAGGGCGTACTGCGATAGCTGTTTTCGCTTAAAAACAAAAACTGATCTTCGTTAACGGCGACGTTAACGGGGGCTCCCTTTTCTTTCCAATCGGGGATTAACTCATTTAAAGCGATGGGGTCCATGACGGCGCCAGACAAAATATGCGCGCCAATTTCTGCCCCTTTTTCGAGCACACAGACGCTGATATCTTGATTGTTTTGGCTGGCTTGTTGCTTAAGGCGAATGGCTGCGGCTAAACCGGCAGGGCCACCGCCCACAACAAGCACGTCGTATTCCATGGATTCGCGTTCAGACATGCGGGGGGCTCTCCGTGTAAAACTATCTAAAGCCGTGGCGAAACGCCAGCAGGCTGTGGCATGATTAGACTACTTGATCGATCTATTGTAGAGCAGCATGACGCTGATCGAGAAACACTAAGCGAAACAGGGTCTTAGCTGTCAAGACCATGTCGTATCAAATCGCTATACTACGAATAGGTTGATGTTCATCAGATCCCACGTGAACGAGGGGGCATATGCTGGATTCTGCGCAGGCTCAAGCGGCAATAGGTGCAACGCACCGTACGAAGGTGGCAGTGCGAAGCATGTCATGGTATCGGTGGACCACACTGGTCAGCCCATGGCGTGGATGCCGGATGATGTTCACGCCATTACTCAGTGTTTTACAGTTGTTCCGTCTTAACCTTCGTTGAAAACGAGTAGGCGCTTAGCGCTTCATTATTACTTTTAAGGAACTTGGTATGAATAAAGTGTATCCAAGCGCAGCCGAAGCGTTGGCAGGGGTTGTTGCAGATGGGCAAACCATTGCCGTAGGCGGGTTTGGTCTCTGTGGTATTCCCGAAGCGCTGATCGCGGCATTACGAGACACCGGAGTGAACGAGTTGGTGTGCATCAGTAACAACGCTGGAGTTGACGGCTTTGGGTTGGGGCAGCTGTTAGAAACACGGCAGGTGAAGAAAATGATTTCTTCTTATGTGGGCGAAAACAAAGAGTTTGAGCGCCAGTTCTTAGCAGGCGAGCTCGAATTGGAGTTTACCCCTCAGGGCACCTTAGCCGAAAAATTACGGGCGGGCGGTGCAGGTATTCCTGCTTTCTTTACGGCAACTGGTGTGGGTACCGTGGTGGCAGAAGGTAAAGAGGTGCGAGAAATTAACGGTAAACAGTATGTGCTTGAACACGCCTTGGTTCCCGATGTTTCCTTGGTTAAAGCGCAGGTAGCTGATCGCAGCGGCAATCTTATTTTTAACAAAACGGCGCGTAACTTTAATCCCGATGTGGCTCGAGCTGGGAAAATCACCATAGTTGAGGTTGAAGAAATTGTTGAAAATGGCGAGCTTGATCCAGACCATATCCATTTGCCGGGTATTTTCACGCATCGCATCGTGTTGAATCCCAACCCCGAAAAACGGATCGAACAGCGCACTGTGCGCACAGAACAGGAAGGTTAAGACAATGGCGTGGACACGAAATGAAATGGCAGCGCGCGCGGCGCGTGAGCTTCAAGACGGCTTTTATGTGAATTTGGGCATTGGTATGCCGACCTTGGTGGCCAACTATGTGCCTGAGGGGGTCGAGGTGTCGTTGCAATCTGAAAATGGCTTGCTTGGCATTGGCCCTTTCCCTACTGAAAACGAGTTGGATCCTGATCTGATTAACGCAGGTAAACAAACTGTTACGACCTTGCCTGGTTCGTCGTTTTTCTCTTCTTCCGATTCCTTCGGCATGATTCGGGGTGGCAAAATTAATCTGGCTATTCTGGGTGCCATGCAGGTGTCCGAGCGTGGTGATCTGGCGAATTGGATGATCCCGGGGAAAATGGTTAAAGGCATGGGTGGGGCGATGGACTTGGTCGCCGGTGTCGAGCGAGTGGTGGTGTTGATGGATCATGTCGCTAAGCGTAAAGATGGGGGCGAAGACCTGAAGCTACTGCCCGAATGCACCTTACCGCTAACCGGTGTGGGCGTGGTGGATTTGATCATTACCGATTTGGGCGTTTTCGAGGTAAGCGATAACGGTTTGCGTTTAATTGAGTTGGCACCCGGTGTTAGCGTGGATGAAGTTATGCAGAAAACCACCGCTAAGTTGGACGTGTCGGCCGTGGTGCAGCAAGCCTAACACTCTATTTATCGTTCAATGTAGTAAGGGCGCACCCTGTCGGCGTGCGCCCTTATACTTTATCCTTAGCGTATTAAACATTTTTATTCCCAGCATTTATGAATTCACGTTTAACTGCTCTACGGCAACACATGCAGGTGACCAATGTCGATGCCCTCTATGTTCCTAGCTCCGATCCCCATTTATCTGAATACTTGCCCGAACATTGGCAGGGTAGGGCTTGGCTAAGTGGTTTTCATGGCTCGGCCGGCAGTTTACTCGTTACCCAGCACTTCGCAGGGCTTTGGACCGATAGCCGTTATTGGGTGCAAGCACAAAGCGATTTAGCACAGTCGGGCTTTGAGCTGATGAAGGCAGGACAAAGTGATGTGTTATCACCCGTAGAGTGGGTGCGTCAGCATTTGCCTAAAGGTAGCACCATCAGCTTGGACGGACAGGTCATGGCCTTAAGTCAGCTTGACGATTGGCGAGCGTTGCAAGACGACGGTTTTCGTATTGACGAGCAGCATGACCTGCTAGCCAGTATCTGGCCAGAGCGTCCGGCCTTGCCCAATGCGGCTATTTACGAGCATGTCGCGCCGTTTGCACTGCGTACACGTCAAGAAAATATACGGCAACTGCGTCAATCGATGTGTAAGTTGGGGGCGCAATGGCACTTGCTTTCCAGCTTGGATGATATTGCGTGGCTGTTCAACTTGCGCGGTGACGATGTGCCCTATAACCCGGTGTTTTTAGCACATGCCTTGTTATCGCAAACCGAAGCGCGTTTGTATGTGGCGAACACTAAAGTTAGCGAAGCACTACAGCAAAGCTTGCAAGCAGAAGGTGTAACGTTACGTCCATACGAGGCCTTGGCGGCAGACTTACAGCAATTAGACGCTGGGCAGACGTTGCTGATTGATCCTCAGCGGGTAACCGGCGGTAGTTTGGCTGCGGCCTCTCATTTGCAGATATGCCGTGCCTCAAACCCTACTCAGTTAGCCAAAGCCTTAAAGAACGAAGGTGAAATCAAGCAAATTCGAGAAGTAATGCGCCAAGATGGGGCAGCGTTGTGCCGTTTTTTCGCTTGGTTTGACCAGCGCGTGAATCGTGAAACCATCACTGAACTGGATGTAGATCAGCGTTTAATTGAAGAACGTGCCAAGCAAGCGCATTTTGTATCCCCTAGTTTTGGCACCATTGCCGCATTCGGGTCCAATGGTGCGATGCCGCATTATCAGGCCACGGCACAGTCGTATAGCGTCATTGAAGGCAACGGTTTGTTGTTGATCGATTCCGGTGGTCAGTATTTGGGGGGAACCACGGATATTACGCGGGTTGTGCCGGTGGGCGAGCCCAGTCAACAAGAAAAACATGATTTCACACTGGTATTAAAAGGCATGATTGCCTTGTCCAGAGCACGCTTTCCAGAGGGCGTGACCGGACAGCAATTAGACGTGCTCGCACGCCAACCTTTGTGGGAGGCGGGTTTAGAGTTCGGCCATGGTACGGGGCACGGAGTGGGCTACTTTTTGAATGTGCACGAAGGGCCACAATCGATTTCGTGGCGAGGGCGTGGCGGGCCGGGTGTTGTGTTGCAAACGGGCATGGTCACCTCTAACGAACCTGGTCTGTACCGTGATGGGCAGTGGGGTATTCGTATTGAAAACCTCATTGCGGTGAATGCTGCTGAGCAAACCGAGTTCGGGCGTTTCTTATCGTTTGAAACGCTAACCTTATGTCCAATCGATACCCGCTGCATTCTGCCCGAGCTATTGAATCAAACAGAAAAAGATTGGTTGAACACTTACCACGAACAGGTTCGCAACGCGTTAGCCGACTTACTGGAAGGGGATGCTTTGAAATGGCTTACCCATCGAACCTTAGCGATCGATTAAACTACCGGGACTGGTGAAACTTGTGTTGTAAATGCGGTGCAGCAAGAGGCTGCATACATAAGATTGTCGCTGGTCGTTATATAATCCAAATTTCCCGCTCCAGCCTGATTTAATCGTCAGGCTTGTATCAAAATGACCACCAAATACGTATTTGTCACAGGGGGAGTCGTTTCCTCCTTGGGTAAAGGCATTGCCGCTGCATCGCTGGCAGCCTTACTGGAATCGCGCGGTTTACGCGTAACCATGCTGAAGCTGGATCCGTACATTAACGTTGATCCCGGCACCATGAGTCCCTTTCAGCACGGCGAGGTCTTTGTAACCGAAGACGGTGCCGAAACTGACTTAGACCTAGGCCACTACGAGCGTTTTATTTCCACTCGTATGCGCAAGGTCAATAACTTCACCACAGGCCAAATTTACGAGTCGGTATTACGCAAAGAACGTCGTGGCGATTACTTAGGTAAAACCGTTCAGGTTATCCCTCATATCACCAACGAAATTCAAGATTTCATCATGCGCGGGGCCAAAGCGGCGTACGATGGCAAGGCGGATGTCGCGATTGTTGAAATTGGCGGCACGGTAGGTGATATTGAATCACTGCCATTTCTAGAAGCCATTCGCCAGATGAGCCTGCGACTCGGCCGTAGTAACACCGCACTAGTGCATTTAACCTTGGTGCCGTTCATTTCATCGGCTGGCGAGCTAAAAACCAAGCCCACTCAGCACTCGGTGCAAAAATTACGCGAAATCGGTTTGTATCCCGATGCCTTGTTGTGTCGTGCCGATCGTGAAGTACCAAGCGACGAACGCGCTAAAATTTCGTTGTTCTCCAATGTGCCGCTGGATGCCGTGATATCGGTGTGGGATGCAACGTCTATCTACAAAATCCCAGCCATGCTGCATAAGCAGGGCTTAGATCAATTAGTGTGTGATGCGTTGGCAATTTCGCCTCCACCCGCTGATTTGTCCATGTGGGATGGCTTGGTTGAAGCCCTAGAGAACCCTGAGCACGAAGTCACCATTGGTATGGTGGGTAAATACGTTGAACTAACCGAATCGTACAAGTCCCTTAGCGAAGCGTTAATCCACGCGGGGATTCACACGCGTACAGCCGTTAAAATTCGTTATATCGACTCCGAAGATATCGAGCACGATGGCACCGATTGCCTGAACGACCTTGATGCCATTTTAGTGCCCGGTGGGTTTGGTAAGCGGGGTACGGAAGGCAAAATTATGGCCATTCGTTATGCCCGTGAAAATCGTATTCCGTACTTAGGCATTTGTTTAGGTATGCAACTTGCTGTGGTCGAGTTTGCGCGTAACGTTGCCGGTTTAGGTGGGGCGAACAGTACCGAGTTCGACCCGTCAGCAGCGCATCCTGTGGTCGCGTTAATTACCGAGTGGCACGATCGCGAAGGCAAAATCGAGTCTCGTGGTACAGACGACGATCTGGGTGGTACCATGCGTAAAGGGGCACAAAGTTGTCCTGTGCAGTCTGGTACGCGTGCGGCGAGTATTTATGGCGACACCGTGAACGAGCGTCATCGTCATCGTTACGAAGTGAATAATGCGTATGTACCGCGTTTAGAAGAAGCAGGCATGGTAATTAGTGCGCGTACACCAGCTGAAAACCTACCTGAGATCATGGAGCTACCCGATCATCCATGGTTTATGGGTGTGCAGTTTCACCCAGAATTCACTTCTACACCCCGTGACGGGCACCCCCTGTTTATCGGGTACATCAAGGCTGCGTTAGCGTTGCAAAAGCAGCACTAACTCATCATCACGCGGGAGAGGCCTTGATTGTTGAACAAGCAGTCAAGGCCTTAATGCATCATGGCAGCCGGCTTTAAGAAGCCGCAAATAGTATTCAAGAAGGAAAGTCTCATGGAGTTATGTGGTTTTAAAGTGGGTTTAGATCAACCCTTCTTTTTGATTGCCGGCCCTTGTGTGATTGAATCCCGTCAAATGGCATTTGATACAGCGGGCAAACTTAAAGAAATTACCGACCAACTGGGTATCCCTTTTATTTATAAAAGCTCGTTTGATAAGGCGAACCGAAGCTCAGGCCAGTCGTATCGTGGCCCCGGTATGTGGGAAGGCTTACAGATTTTGGCGGATGTGCGGCAGGAACTCGGCGTGCCCGTTCTTACCGATGTACATGAAAAAGAACAGGTTGACGATGTAGCGGCCATTGTCGATGTATTGCAGACCCCTGCTTTTTTATGTCGACAAACCGACTTTATTCAAGCCTGTGCGGCGACATTAAAACCGGTCAATATTAAAAAAGGGCAATTTCTTGCGCCGCACGATATGGTGCAAGTCGTCACTAAAGCGCGGGCTGCAGCACTTGAGGCGGGTGGCGATGGATCCACCATCATGGTGTGTGAACGCGGCGCTTCATTTGGCTACAATAACTTAGTCTCTGATATGCGCTCTTTGGCTATTATGCGAGAAACAGAATGTCCAGTTGTGTTCGATGCAACGCATTCGGTGCAGCTACCAGGCGGGCAGGGCACAAGCTCGGGGGGGCAAAGTGAGTTTGTACCGGTGTTAGCCCGTGCGGCGGTTGCGGTGGGTATTTCGGGTTTGTTCATGGAAACTCACCCAGATCCATCAAAGGCGTTGTCTGATGGGCCGAACGCTGTACCGCTGGAGCACATGTTCGCATTGTTAAGCTCATTAAAAGCGCTGGATAATGTCGTGAAGACAAATAACGTACTTAATTTAAATTGGAAATAATGGAGAGCTCATGGCTGCTTATTTGATCGCCAACGTGGAAGTCACTAACCCCGAACAATACAAAGAATATCAAAAGCTTTCGTCGCACGCGATGCAAACGTATGGGGTGCGTGTGTTGGCTCGCGGTGGTGAGTCTCGTACGCTGGAAGGGACAGCACCTACCCGTACGGTTATTATGGAATTCGATACCCTAGAGGCTGCTGAAGCCTTCCACGCTTCGCCTGAATACGTTGCGGCGCGTCAAGCGCGTGACGGTGCAGCGAAGATGACGATGTACGTGGTTCAAGGCCTATAAGCCTCTGTTTAAAGCACCTGCCAAGCTTTGGTCGGTGCTTTTTTACATGTACTTTAGGTATTTTCAACGCATACTTTCGGCGTAAAAACGCTGTTTTAGCCGTGAAATTCCGTCTTTTACCGGAAAATCACTTTTTTCAGCGTTTTGTAGTAGTTGCCGTGTCTTGTGTTTCATCTCGCTTTTACTCACAATGTTTGTTTAGCGACGGGTGCCAAGGTTACACTTTGCGTTTGTCGTTGTAGCCGGAGCCCGCATTGTTGCCACGGTTCCGGATCGTTTTCCACTAGCCTAATCGCTATCTAGAAGCAGGACTGTCAAAATCATGAGTGCTATCGTAGACATTATCGGCCGTGAAATTTTAGATTCGCGCGGTAATCCAACTATTGAATGTGACGTTTTACTTGAATCCGGTGCCATGGGCCGTGCCTCTGTCCCTTCAGGTGCCTCCACAGGCGCCAGAGAAGCACTAGAGTTACGAGACGGTGATCCTGCTCGCTATTTGGGTAAGGGTGTACTGCGCGCCGTTGAAAATTTAAATACTGAAATTTCCGAAGCCTTAATGGGTTTGGATGCACAAGAACAAGCGTTTGTGGACCGTACGCTAATCGATTTAGATGGTACGGAAGACAAAAGCCGTTTGGGTGCGAATGCTATGTTGGCAGCCAGTATGGCGGTAGCTCGTGCCGCCGCCGACGACTCTGGCTTGTCGTTATACCGTTATTTCGGTGGTAGTGGTGCCATGGCGATGCCTGTGCCCATGATGAACGTAATTAATGGTGGTGCACACGCGAATAACTCGCTCGACCTCCAAGAGTTCATGATTCTACCTATTGGCGCGAACAGCTTCCGCGAATCGCTGCGCATGGGCGCCGAGGTATTCCATGCATTGAAGAAAATTTTGGACAAGCAAGGTATGTCTACCGCTGTAGGCGACGAGGGCGGCTTTGCACCAAGCGTGGAAAATCACGAAGCAGCCATCCAGCTTATTTTGCAAGCCATTGGCGAAGCAGGCTACGAAGCAGGTTCACAAATTGCTTTAGGTCTAGACTGCGCCAGTTCCGAATTCTACCGCGATGGCAAGTATCACTTGGCTGGCGAAGGTGTTTCGCTGTCGGCTCAAGACTTTACGAATTTGCTGGAAAGCTGGTGTGACAAATACCCCATTATTTCCATCGAAGACGGTATGGCCGAAGACGACTGGGATGGCTGGAAAATCTTAACCGATCAGTTGGGTAAGAAAGTTCAGCTGGTGGGCGACGACTTGTTCGTAACCAATACTGCTATTTTAAAGCAAGGTATTGATAAAGGGGTTGCTAACTCCATCCTGATCAAAATCAACCAAATTGGTACCTTAACCGAAACCTTTGCCGCAATTGAAATGGCGAAGCGTTATGGTTACACATCGGTGATTTCACATCGCTCAGGCGAAACTGAAGACTCCACCATTGCTGATATTGCTGTTGCCACCAATGCAATGCAAATCAAAACAGGTTCGTTGTCTCGTTCTGATCGTATGGCTAAGTACAATCAGTTGCTGCGTATCGAAGAAGAGCTAGCAGAAGTGGCCACCTACCCAGGTCGCGATGCGTTCTATAATCTGCGCTAACGCGTCAATACAGGCGGTGCAAAAACCGCCTTTTTTAGCTTAAAGCCATGCGCCTGCTTTTACTGTTACTTGTCGTTTTAAACCTTATTACCCAATATGCTTTATGGTTTGGCAAAAGCGGTTGGGAGCGTGTACGTGAAACGCAGGCTCGCTTAGATAGCCAGCAAGAAACTAACGAGGCGCTGCAGGCTCGTAATAATGCACTGTTGGCTGAAGTGCAAGATTTAAAGTCGGGTACGCAAGCAGTTGAAGAGCGGGCTCGTTCAGAATTAGGCATGTTTCACGAGAACGAGATTTTTGTGCAAATTTTGCCTCCTGAAAACCCGTCGCAGCGCACTGGCCCTTAAGTTCCTAAGCATGGTCAGCTAACGCTAGCTGTATAAAGCGTTTCGATGCGCAAATGAAATACCCCAAGAAGTTGGAGACACCATCCAAACTCTTGGGGTTTTTTATGGGCTGCCACTGAAATGGTTCAGCAGTTCGAGGTCGTTTGGTGATAAGGCGCGTTGCAACGGCGACTGTTTGGCTATAGGCCATTTTACAGGGTGACTTTGAGCGCCCATTGAAAGGCTTATATGCAGCGGCACGAGTCCGTTGCTAAGGGCTGCACCCACATAGCTCGTGTTATCAGCGTAGCGATTGGCCAGAGAAATAAGTTGGCGCACCAATGGGGTGACAGGTTCATACAAATACACACCGTGCAAGGTGATGGTATTGGCATCCAAAATACTAATGCGATTGCTAAAGGCGGGTAGGGATGGCGTAAAGCCTGTGCGCTCAGCGCGCAGTATCCCTTGGTGGTGTTCGTATTGGTAGTTATTGTTAATGGTAGCGTAAGGGGTATTACGTTCGCGTTGCGCTCGACGATCTGAATGTTGGTTAAAGCTTTCAACACTGGGCGAGACTATCTTTACTTGCCATGGGTGAAGTTGATAACGTGAACGAAAGTCGCTGTAAGTACGTTGTTGTGCTTGTTTCGATGCGTCGGGCTGAGCACGCGCCCACCATGGTAGTAAGGCCTGATTAAGACTGTGGGCCATTTTATCGGGATCTAGGTGGTGGGTGGCAGCGGTACGCGCGCTTTCTTGCATGGCTTGGTGAAAGAGCAGCCGTAAGGCGTGCGCGCGGCTTAGCTCATAAATGCTGAAGCCGATTATTAAAATGAATAACGCAGCCAAGGTAAATTCAGCACTGCTAGCGCCATGTTGAACAAAACGAATAGGGTGAAGGGTAAGAGAACAGCGCATAAACTAGGAATAAAAAATGGATGCCGAAGCATCCATTTTCCTGATTTATATGCTGCTTAC
>DATGRU010000182.1:0-7390 GCA_035303295.1 Paenalcaligenes sp. | reverse complement strand
GCGATGCGGGTAACTGAAACTGTCATGCCTTGATGATGCTTAGAAAGTAATAGAAAAGCCGCCATCGACGACGACTACGTGGCCATTTACATAACTGGACGCCTGTGAGGCCAAAAACAAGGCTGGACCTGTAATTTCATGCGGTTGAGCCCAACGGCCGAGCGGGTTACGGCCCACTACTTTAGGGCCTTTGATCGGGTCATTAGCTAAGCCCACGTTGGATTCCGTAGCAAAGGTTCCGGGTGCAATACCATTACTGGTAACGCCGTAAGGGCCATATTCCACCGCTAAGGCCCTTACCATGGCCTCTAATCCCTGTTTAGCAATAGGATACACAGCATCACCCGGACGCGCTAAGCGGCCTGCAATGGAACTTAAGGTAATAATACGCCCGTACTGCCGTTTGGCCATGCCTTCTGCGATCGATCGCGACACGATGACTGTTGCGCTTAAGTTGGTTTGGATATGCGAAAGAATTTGCTCTGCTTTCAGCTCGCTGAATCCATGACGCAAGCGCACGCCTACCGTGTTAACTAAAATACTGGGTTCAAGTTCATGGCGCGCCAAGGAACCTTCTATATGCTCTACTTCGCTAAGGTCTTGATTCCAAACGCTAGCCGTGTAACCGGCTGCTTGAAGCTGAGCTTGCCGCTGCGCCAAACGTTGCGTATCGCGTCCATGCAAAATAATAGCGGCCCCACGGTGCGCAAAAGCCTGAGCAATGGCCCAGCCCAGTCCCTGCGTAGAGCCAGTAATAAGTGCCTGCTGCCCTGTTAAGTCGAAACTGGGTGATTGGATAAGCGAGGTCTCAGCTAACAACGGTAACCACCTTGAATAACGTCTATGCAGGATTAAAGCAAATTGCGGGGTTCGCCGGCCATAAATGCGGCGATGTTGTCGGAACACTGGTTAACCAGTGCCTGAATTGCTTCGTGACTAGCCCAACCTACGTGCGGGGTAAAAATGAAGTTAGGCTTATCCATTAGGCTAAGCAAAACATTATCCGCTGCAGGCGGTTCGGGGCTAGTAACGTCTATACCGGCACCGCTGATTAAGCCGTTATTTAAGGCATCAGCCAAATCGGCTTCATTAATAAGCCCCCCACGGGCAGTATTAATAATAAGCGGTCGTTGCTGCATTTTGGCGAACTCAGGTGCAGCGAGTAAATCTCGCGTCTCGGGCGTTAAGGGGCAATGCAGCGTAATAATGTCTGCTTGTTGCAGCATCGTCTCGAAGCTAACGTAGCCCTCTGGTACATCTGTTTGGTGTTTACGGGCAGAGAAAATCACTTTCAAACCGAGCGCTTTTCCAATGTCAGCCACCGATTTTCCGAGCGACCCTGCACCCACAATCGCCAGTGTACTTCCAGCCAAGTCTCGGATAGGAAAATCAAAATAGCAGAACTGATTAGCCTCTTGCCAGCGCCCTTTGGCAATGGACTGATGATAAGGCAGCAAACTGCGACGTAAGGCAAAAATAAGCGCGAACACATGCTCGGGTACCGTGTGTTTTGCATAATTACGTACATTGCAAACGGCTACGCCTTTTTTGCGACACGCTTCTAAGTCGATATTGTCGTAACCCGTGGCTGCAATAGAAATAAGTTTCAGCTTAGGTGCAGCGTCTAGCACAGCTTGATCGATGCGAACTTTATTGGTGATGACAATGTCGGCATCACGGCACCGTTCAACCACCTCGGCACCGGCACTACGCTGGTAGCTAACGAAATCGTGAGCAAAGGGTAAGGGTTTAAATGGAATATCACTCGGTAATGTATCGCTATCTAAAAATACGACTTTCAAGCGTTGATCTGACATGAATAACCTTAGATAAATACCGCCCTTTACTGCGGTAAGAATGATCGACTGTTGGTATAGTGGTCTATTACTATAAGCTTCAGTCTAACGTATCGTCACGAAGGAAACACCTATGCTACTTTTGAAATCACTTTGGGCTAATTCGTCTCAGTGCTCGTTTAATGA
Organism: Paenalcaligenes sp.; assembly: GCA_035303295.1. Lineage (GTDB taxonomy): Bacteria > Pseudomonadota > Gammaproteobacteria > Burkholderiales > Burkholderiaceae_B > Paenalcaligenes. The sequence goes on along the minus strand of DATGRU010000182.1, from coordinate 5,408 downwards.
ATCGGTGCCAGCAGCTGAAACGGTGCCTTTATACCCCTTGCGTGATTTTTTTAAAAACCCCGAGCGTAGTTTCTTTCGTTTATCCGAACACGGTAAACAAATTGCTTATATGGAGCCGGTTTCCTTTGACAACAAACCGGCACGACAAAATATTGTAGTCCAGCCATTAGAAGGCAGCACACTTAGCGGAACGCCAACTGTTGTTACTCAAGAATCCGACCGCGACATCTCGCAGTTTTTCTGGAAAGGTGATGACACCGTTATTTTTGAGAAAGACTTCAACGGCGATGAGAACTTTCACGTTGTTGCGGTGAATATTCATAGTGGTAAACAAATTGACCTAACCCCCTATGATGGGGTTAGAGCCGGTATTCAAGACGATTTAGAAGACGACCCAGAGCACATTTTAGTCGCTCATAATCAAGAAAACCCCGAGCTTTTTAATATTTATCGGATCAATATTCATACTGGCAAAAGCCAGCTAGTAGCCAACAACCCGGGGAACGTGGTGGGTTGGCAAACCGATCACGAAGGACACGTTAGGTTAGCCATTACCAGTGATGGTTTAAATACTGATCTGTTATACAGAGCAAATGAAACGGATGACTTCACCAGCATCATTTGTACCGACTTTAGAACCAGCGTTAGTCCACTCTTTTTTACTAGCGATAATCAACGTTTTTACGCCTTAAGTAACCGCCACCGCGATACCTTAAGTTTGGTACTAATTGATCCTAACAGCCCAGAAAAAGAAGAACTTGTTTACGAAGTAGCCGATTACGACCTAAGTGGGGCTGGCTATTCGCGTCTTCGTAAGGTGCTTACCGCTGCCTATTATGAAAGTGACAAACTGCGCTATCATTTTTTCGACGAATTAAGCGCGCGCCGCCACACCAAACTTAGCGAGCGGTTGCCGGGCTATGAAATTAATCTTCAAAGTGCTACACGAGATGAGCAAAAGTTCATTGTGGCTGCCCATAACGATCAAACTCCCGGCACCCGCTATATATATGATGAAGAAAGCGACACCTTAAGCAAGCTAGTCGACATCAACCCTGCATTACCTGAAGCACATATGGCGCCAATGAAGCCAGTGCGCTTTATGGCACGTGATGGCTTAAGTATTCAAGCCTACCTCACCGTACCTGTAAACAGTGATGGTAAAAACCTACCGTTAATTGTGAATCCGCACGGCGGCCCGTGGGCACGTGATAGTTGGGGCTTTAACCCAGAGGTGCAATTTTTAGCAAACCGAGGCTATGCGGTATTGCAAATTAATTTCCGTGGATCAGTGGGGTTTGGGCGTAAGTTTTGGGAAGCCAGCTTCGGCCAATGGGGTCTAAGCATGCAAGACGATATTACCGATGGCGTGCATTGGGCGATTGATCAAGGCATTGCCGATCCAAAACGTATTGCCATTTATGGTGGCAGTTACGGTGGCTATGCCACGTTGGCGGGTATTTGCAAAACCCCTGACTTATATGCGGCTGCAGTGGACTATGTAGGCGTATCTAACTTATTAACCTTTATGAACACGATTCCACCTTACTGGAAGCCGTTATTGGAAAAAATGTACGCCATGGTAGGCCACCCAGAACACGATAACGAACGGTTGGTTGCCACATCACCCGCGCTACAAGCCCATAAAATACGCACACCTTTGTTTGTTGCCCAAGGGGCGCAAGACCCCCGCGTGAATATTGCTGAAAGTGATCAAATGGTAGAAGCGTTACGCGACCGCGGTATAGAAGTGGATTACCTCGTTAAAGATAACGAAGGCCACGGCTTTCACAATGATGAAAACAAGTTCGAATTTTATGAAAAAATGGAAGCGTTTCTTCAGCAACACTTAAAACCACAGGCTTAATTTTGAACGAAGGAGCGCTTTATGAAATTGTATTACCTACCGGGCGCCTGCTCTTTAGCCAGTCACATCGTACTAGCATGGATTGGTAAACCTTATACCGCACAAGAAGTAAGCCGTACCGAGTTAAAAGAGCCTGCTTTTTTAGCATTGAACCCATTGGGCGCAGTACCTGTGTTGGTCGATGGTGATCGAGTGCTTACACAAAGCTCGGCCATTCTTGAGTATTTAGCCGAGCTAGAACCCACTGCAAACTTAATTGGCAGCACACCCGGTGAACGTGCTGAGATTCGTCGTTGGCTAGCACTTATTAACGCGGATATTCATCGCCATTTTGGCGTGTTGTTTGGTATTAAAAGCTACGTTCAATCAGAATCGGCACAAAACGAACTTCGCGAAAACATCATATCGAAACTACGCCGCTTTTTCGAACTACTTGATAAGCAGCTTGAAGCTAAAGATTGGGTTACTGGACGACGTTCTGTTGTTGATCCCTATCTTTATACGGTATTACGCTGGGCAAATTCCATGAAAATCGACTTATCCGATTTACAGAGCTTAAGTCGCTTTAAACAACAAATGGAAACGGATGCCGGGGTGCAGCAAGCCCTAAAAGAAGAAGGTTTAGCCTAAGGCTCTTATAGAGCGCAACAAGGTCATAACCATGTAGGTTAAAAACACTACGTATAACTCCTGCTATTCCCCTGTTTATGTTGTTATAAGCAGGGGAATTTTTCAGTGTTCAGTTTGAGGCTGAGACAGTAAAAACTGCTGCCATTCGGATGCTAAACGTAGCCCGCCGGCTGCGCTGGCCACAAAGCCCATTTTGGCATTTAAGTCATTGATGGTAGCGCCCTCTTCCAAGCACGCGGCACCATAGCTATTACGAAGTTTTTGGGCACTAAGGGCAGTAAAGCCATGCAATTTTGCCCAACCGTTAACAACGCGGGCTAAGGTTGCTGGGTTCATGGCTAAGGAATGATGGCCTGCGCGCGGCTTTCGAGCAGCAGGAAACAACAAACCATCATGTTGGCTACTGTCGTGATCCAGCGTTTGCAGCCATAGTGTTAGCGTGTCGCAAGCCCAGTCAGGTACATTCAGGATGCGATGCTGACCGTTATAGTCGCTAATATAAGCATGTATATGTGAGGCGTCGGGACTGGTACGGTTTAATTGTTTTTGTTCTTCTGCAGAAAAAGGCATGAACTGCCCCGTGTCGAGTTGAAAATATGTTTTCTCGCCAGTAATCACAGCACTTTGTTTAAGTGACAGCACTTCTAAGGCCTTAAGGCCACACCCAAGTAATAACGCAATGATGGTGCTATTACGACGACGTTTCCATAAGGTAGGCCAAGCTAAGCTTTGCCCATTATCGCTTAGGACTACGTATTCGGCATTTAACGCCTTAATAAGTGCCTTATTTTCCGTTGGCAGCAAAAATTGTTTAGCTTGATTAGCGGAAGTATTACGCCACGAAGTGCTATGTATATCGTTGATGCTTGACGGCTGCGCTGGGTTAATGAAACTTTGGTCAAGTTGTTGTAACTCGCAATAGGCCCGATAAATAATAAGCTGATATCGCTCTCGTTGTTGACGGTTGGTGTCTTCAAGTTCGGCTAAGAACTTAACAATATGAGCTTCGTTTAGTTTAGAAAAGTGCAACCTATGTTCGTTGGTCCAGCTAATAAAGCGCTTCCAAAGAAATAAGTAAATTCGTTTAGTTGCTAGCTTAAAAGGCGGATGTTGTGCTTCTAGCCATCCTTCAAATAAGGCGATGGGATCAACGCCACCCTTTTTCGTGCCGTCAAAGCTGAGATTTTTCTGGGCCATTGTGTTGAAGACTTAGCTTACTTGAATTAAAAATAACTTCTGTTAGTTGCATTATTTTAATCCTTTAAAGGCAACCTGCATAGCGTGCTATGGGTTGCCTTATTCCTATTATTAAGCCCCCAAATAGGCTTTTCTTACATCGTCATTCACAAGCAGGTTTGCACCTGTATCCGCTAAAACCACCTTCCCCGTTTCAATCACGTAGCCTCGGTCGGCAACTTGTAATGCTTTATGGGCATTCTGTTCAACTAAGAACACCGTTACGCCCTCATCTCGAATGGTGTGGATGATCTCAAAAATCTGCGCAATAATTAAGGGCGCTAATCCCAGTGTAGGCTCGTCCAACAATAGCAAACGAGGCTTACTCATTAACGCCCTACCAATAGCCAACATTTGCTGCTCACCACCCGACATCGTACCCGCCCGCTGAGAAGCCCGTTCTCGCAAACGTGGAAACAGCTCGTAAACGTGCTCCTCACCTTCAGCAATAGCGGCCCGGTTCTGAAAAAAACCGCCCATTTTCAGGTTTTCTGAAACCGTTAAATCAGGAAAAACACGACGTCCTTCAGGTGAAATGGCAATACCTTGCTGCATGATTTCGTGGGTTTGCTTATGGGTGATATCTACCCCTTCAAAGGTGATACGACCCGAGGACGCCCGCGGCGAACCACAAACCGTCATGAGCATCGTGGTTTTACCCGCGCCGTTCGCCCCAATTAAGGTGACAATTTCACCTTGATTAACCTCTACCGAAACATCGTCAAGAGCCTGAATAGCGCCATAGAAGGTACTAACATTTTCTAATTTCAACACGCTATTCTTCTCCTAGATACGCCTTGATAACGCGCGGGTCGCGCTGCACTTCAGCGGGTAAGCCCGTAACAATGGGACAACCGTGTTCCATTACCAATACACGATCCGAAATACCCATAACAAGACTCATATCGTGCTCGATTAATAAGACCGCCACGTTGTAATCGCGTCGAAGCAAATCAATAAGCACTTGCAAGTCGCGTTTTTCTTGAGGGTTTAAACCCGCTGCAGGCTCATCAAGCATTAACACGCGAGGGTCGGTGATCATACACCGAGCAATTTCCAAACGACGTTGCAAGCCATAAGCTAAATTACCGGCCTCCCGATTCGCAAATTCACGTAAGTGAAGCAAATCTAGCCAATGCGCAGCGCGCGCCTGTGCTTGCTCCTCGGACTGGCGGTAAGCTCGCGACTTAAACAGGCCTGAGAACAAACTGGTATTAATTAACGAATGCTGGGCCACCAATAAATTTTCTAATACCGTTAACTGCTTAAACAGACGCACGTTTTGGAAGGTGCGCACCAAGCCTTTACGTGCCACCACATGGCTTGCCTTGCCCTCGATGGACTCGCCATCTAAGCGAATCGAGCCCCCTGTAGGCCGATAGAAACCACCAATGCAATTAAACACGGTAGTTTTACCCGCTCCGTTAGGCCCGATAATGGCAAAAACCTCTTTATCGTGAAGCTCGAAACTAACCCCATCGACCGCAAGCAATCCACCAAAACGCATGGTTAAGTTGCTAACCTCGAGCAAGGTTTTCGCTGACTGACTCATGCTTTAAGCTCCACCGTTGGTCGTTTTACAGGCATTAAGCCTTGTGGGCGCCAAACCATCATTAATACCATTACCAAACCAAAAACCAGCATGCGGTACTCGGCAAACCCTCGCGCAATTTCG